>JAICEV010000380.1 GCA_025923975.1 Propionibacteriaceae bacterium | reverse complement strand
TGGGACGAGGCGACCTCAGCCATCCTAGAGCGCCACTTGAGCAGGATCTGCGCCTGGCATGTCCTGCTCGATGGATCGCAGCTATACCGAGATTGTGTGGGTGTGGGCAACGGTGGTGCCGCCTGCGGAACCGGTGAAGGCGTGGGGACGAGCATGACGACGGCAATGACAATCGCCACCACCGAGACGAGAATCGCCGATCCCCTTTGAATCCAGCGACGACGGGCGAGCCGGCGACCGTGGGCCAGGTCATCAGCGCTGCCGTGGGCCGCGCGCATGTCATACGGGATCGCATCCTTGAGTTCCTGCAGGAGTGCCTCGTCGCTCATCCGCTCCGGATGGTCGGCGGCCAGCATGTTCCGCGCCCGCCCGGCGATGCTGAGCACATCACCCACCGGCCGTTCAAGCACTTGGGCGATCTGTGCGCTGGTCAGTCCGACATAGCAGTCCAGGACAATGGCAACTCGCTGGTCGTTCGAGAGCCTCCGGAGGTCGGCGACGATTGGCTCGACGGCAGGGACAGGCGGCAGTCCGTCGATCAGCTCGAAGCCTTTGTGGTGCTCCCACGGCAGTTGGACCGGTGCGCGGGCGGCATCGACAATGGAGCGGATCGCCTCCAGACGCGGCTGCGACAGCCCGGACCATCGTCGGTAGAGCTGCGCAAAGACGAGTTGGACAACCCGCTCGGCCTGGACTGGATCACCCGTGAGGAGGTAGGCCGTGGCCTGGATGAGCGGACGCTCACGCTCGACCACAGCGGCGTATTCCGCATCACTGATCGTCGGCATGCCCCACCTCTTCCCTGATGGTAATTCGCAGTCGCCCCGCGTAATAGATGGCGGCGGGGTAGGTGATCTTGCCCAACGGCGTAAGAATCGATCTGTGACAACGCTGCGTCGCTATGTGGCGATTGGTGACTCCAGTACAGAGGGCTTAGTAGACCCTGACGGGAACGGCGGCTACCGCGGCTGGGCTGATCGGCTGGCGCAGCACATCGCCGACAACCAGGATGAGCCGTTGGAGTATGCGAACCTCGCCATCCGCGGCTACCGGATGAAGGAGATCAGGACCAGCCAGTTTGACGACGCGCTGGCCATGGAACCCGACCTGCTTTCGGTATTCGGAGGCATGAACGACGTCATTGTGCCGCGCTGCGACTTCGACTCGATTCGCGCCGATTACGTCATCATCTTCGGCCAAGCGCGCCGCCACGGCGCAATGGTGCTCACCTTCACTGTGCCCGATCTTGCGTCGATCAACCCGCTCGGTATGACCTTTCGGGATCGGGTTACTAAGCTGAACGACATTATCCGCACCGAGGCTGAGCGATACGGCGTCGTGGTGATGGACTTCGAGCAGTATCCGGTCGCCCAGGATCCCCGCCTGTGGTTCGCGGATCGGCTGCACGGTAACGAGCTCGGCCATCAGACCGTAGCGGCCGCCTTGGCCTGGCGACTAGGCATCGACGGCTGCGACGACAGCTGGACCATCCCCCTCGAAGGCGAGCCGATGAAGCCGCGAGGTCGTCAGCTACTGACAAGCGACATCGATTGGGCAATGCGCTACCTGGCGCCCTGGTTGGGAAAGGGCATCCGAGGGTTGCGGACCGGGTATGGGATTGAGCGCAAACGACCCATCCCAACTGTCCTGCCGAAATCGAGTGTCTCTGAGGCGGGTTCGCGCGAGCCTTAGGCGAATAGGGCCTGGCCGACGTACTCGCCTGGCGCGATACCAGAAGGGATCGCGAAAAGAGCTGAGCCGGTGTGCTGCAGGTACTCGCTGAGCCCGTCACCTAGTCCAAGCTTCATCTGGATCGGAATGAAGTGGGTACGCGGATCGCGGACGTAGGCAAGGAAGAACAGCCCGGCGTCCATCCGGCCCAAGCCGTCACTGCCGTCTACGAAGTTGTAGCCCCTGCGGAGCATTTTGGCGCCGTTGTTGTTGCTCGGGTGCACTAGACGTACATGCGCATCGGTCGCGACCAGGGGCTCCTCATCGCTGCCGCCGAGATGGAAGTCTGGCTGGCTGAACTCGCCGCCGCCCGTCAGCGGCGCGCCCTCGGCCTTCGTTCGGCCAATGACTCGCTCCTGCTCGCTTAGCGGCTGCCGATCCCACGTCTCGATGGTCATGTTGATACGGCGCACCACCAGATACGAGCCGCCAGCCAGCCAGCTGCCCTTGCTGTCGGCGTCGGCTGGCACCCAAACATGCGTGTCAACGGCGGCGGGATCCTCAGCCTTGACGTTCATCGTGCCGTCCTTGAAGCCCATCAGGTTTCGCGACGTCGTCTGGCTGGTTGAAGTGGATGAGGTTCGGCCAAAGCCCAGCTGTGACCACCGCAGAGCAGCCCGGCCGAACGCGATCCGGGCGAGATTGCGTACGGCATGCACAGCAACCTGCGGGTCGTCAGCACATGCCTGGACGCACAGATCGCCATCGGACCTTTGCGGGTCGAGCTTGTCGGCTGGGAAGTGGGGCAGTCGCTGCAGCGCATCGGGCTGCCGACCAGCAAGCCCGAACCGACTCTTGCCATCCGCGCTGAATAGTGTCGGACCGAACCCGACGGTGATGGTTAGACCTGCCGGAGCTAGGCCGATGGCCTCGCCGGTGTCGTCCGGCGGCGCCAGATACGGGCCCGAAGTCGGTCCCACTTCCCCGGCACCGAGGCCCTGTGTCATGCGCGCAGCGGCGACGGTCCAGTCTTTGAGGAGCTCCACCAACTCCGCGCGGGAGTTCGTGATCACGTCAAAGGCAGCGAAGTGCAATCGATCTTGGACCGGGGTGAGGATGCCCGCCTGATGCTCACCGTAAAAGGGATAAGTACGTGTTCCTGGCGTCTGTGGGGACGAGGTGGTCTCCTCGCTTCCCAGTGCAAAACCACCAGCAGCGCCTGCGGCCAGTCCGGCGAGACCGGCTCCCGCCGCGCCCAGCAATCCACGTCGGGAAACTGCGGCCCGCTCTTTGCGAGGCTCTGGCGCTGGTGCCGGGGCGCCAGTCTCAGCGGGCTGTTCGCGAAGGTATTGAGTCGATGTCATTTCGTCAGGCTTCTGACTCTCAAACGACCGCGGCTGCCAGCTTGGACAGTGGCTCCGAGAGGGCATTGACTGCGTCAGACAGCTCCTTGACCTCCGCCTTGCTGAGCTTGTCGTAAGTCTTGAACCCTTCACCTTCCCGCTGCGCGTTCAGCAGGGCCTGTACTGTCGCGAATTTCGCAGCGATATGGCTCTCGAGGGCCGGATCCCTATCCTGGAGCAGCGGACGGAGTCCCTCGAAGGCCACCAAGGCACCTTCGATATTGGCCTGGAAGTCCCACAGGTCGGTACGTGACCAGTACTCCTCCTCGCCGGTGACCTTGCCCGTTGCGACCTCGTCGAGCAGGCCACGCGACCCGTTGGCGATTTCATCGGCGCTGAAGTCGAGCTTGGGAACCCTGTTGTGGAGGATGGCCGTGTTCTTCACAAGATCATCGGAGTACGCGACACGCTCAGCCTTGGTGAGCGGCTCGTAGTTCTTGGCGCGCGCCGGCCACAGATCCTTTTCAAGACGATGCCAGCCGGTCCACTTCTGATCGGGCTCGAGATCGGCCTCCCGAAGGTCAAGCTTGGGATCCAGATCGCCGAATGACTCCGCGACTGTCTCGATGCGCTCCCAGTGCATTCGAGCGACGGGATAGAGAGCACGCGCCTCGTCGTCCTTGCCCGCTTTGTATGCAGCCACGAACTTTGCAGTCATCGATACCAGATCCTTGGTCTGGTCTTCGACGTATTCGCGGTAGTTCTCGTTCGCCTGCTCAACCAGCTCGGCATCGCTTCCCGCGGAGCCTTGCTGTGCATCCCCGGATTCAGTGATTGAGAACGGTGCACGGAGGCCGTCGCCG
>JAICEV010000379.1 GCA_025923975.1 Propionibacteriaceae bacterium | reverse complement strand
GCCGGGGTGGCCCTGGTGATCAGCGGCACCACCCAGAAAGTGCGCTCGATCTGGCCCTGGCCGGTCGCTGCCATCCCGATCGTGTTGCTGGGCGCGCTGGTGCCCTTCCCCGGCAGTCTGCTACTCACCGCGACGTACGCCGTCGGGACACTCCTCCTGGCCGCCCAGGGCACGCGGGCCAGCCGCAGACCCGACACCGCCCTTGCCGGCGCGGACTGAGCATCAGATCAAGAACATTTCCCCGAGAACCCAGATGCGCCTATTTATCCCTGCGCCGCGGGCGCATCCGTCCCCCGGCGCAGGGACGAAAACATGCATGTCAGAACCCTCAGCCAACGGACGGAACCGACTCTCGTGCAGCATGTCGCGGCCCCGGTGCCCCCGATGAGCGTCTGCGAAGCACCGCTGCGCGCGGCTCCGACGACCCCGAGGGCGCTGACGAAACAACGGATAACCCCCCTGCTCTTCGTCGGGCTGATGCTTGGTCTCCTGCTGGCGGAACTCGATCAGACCATGTTCTCCACCGCTCTGCCGACCATCGTCGGCGAACTCGGCGGGGTGGACCTCATGTTGTGGGTGACGACCGCCTACGTCTTGGCGGGAACGGTGGTGATGCCGGTGTACGGAAAGCTCGGCGATTTGCTGGGACGCAAGCCGCTGTTCATCGCCGCGATGTCTGTCTTCGTGGCCGGATGCTTGCTCGGTGGCCTGGCCCCCGACATGACCTGGCTGATCGTGGCCCGAGCCGTTCAAGGGCTGGGCGGCGGCGGCTTGCTGATCTTGATCCAGGCCATCATTGCTGACGTCGTCCCGGCCCGGGAGCGCGCTGCCTCCATGACCGTCGTGGGCGCAGTCTTTGCGCTGTCGGCGATGCTCGGCCCCGTGCTGGGCGGATGGCTCACCGAAGGGCTCGGCTGGCGGTGGGCGTTCTGGATCAACCTGCCATTGGGCGTAGCGGCGATTGTCGCGGGCGCCGCTTTCCTCCCATCGGCCCGCGAGCGCGTCAGACCGGTCAGGATCGATGTCGCCGGCATCGTCGCCATGACCGTCGCCGTGACTGCCATCGTTTTGGTGGCGTCGTGGGGCGGCGTCGCCTACCGCTGGGGGTCGCCCGTCATCGTCTCGATCAGCGCCATCGCCGTACTGGCCTGTGCGGTCTTCATCGCCGCTGAACGCCAGGCCGCCGACCCGATCATCCCGTTGGCATTGTTTCGGAATCGGACCTTCACAGCAGCGACGATCGCCGGTCTGGTGATGGCGGTGGCGATGTTCGGCGCGATCGGGTACTTGCCGACCTACTTGCAAATGGTCAGCGGGCTGGGGGCGACCGGCGCGGGATTGCTGATGCTCACTTTGATCGCCGGACTGGCGGTGACCAGCGCTGGCTCGGCGCAGATCGTCCGGAGGACCGGTCAGTACGTGTGGCTTCCGGTCGTCGGCTGTGCCCTCGTCGCGGTTGCTTTGGCGCTGCTCTCAACTCTCACCGTCGGCTCGGAGTTGCGGGTGATCGGCAGCTACCTCTTCCTGCTCGGTGCGGGCATCGGGTGCGCCCTGGAGATCTTGGTCCTGGTTGTGCAGAATGCCTGCCCGGCGTCCCAGGTGGGTACGGCGACGGCGGCCTTCAGCTTCTTCCGCGAGATCGGGGTCGTGCTTGGCTCGGCCGTGGTTGGGGCGATGTTCACCAGCCGCCTGCTCACCTTCCTGGCTGACCGTGTGCCGCGCGGAACCGCCGCGCAGCTCGACCCTTACGCGCTGACCCCAGCCCAGGTGGTTCAATATCCCGATGCCCTCAAAGTGCCGATCGTGTCCAGCTACAACGACGCCCTGACGCCGGTCTTTTGGTTCCTGATGCCGCTGGTCCTCGTCAGCATGGCGGGCTTGTGGCTGATCAGATCGGTCCCGCTGGCCACCACGGAGCCCGGAATCGCGTGACGGAGAACGAGTTCGCAAGCCCGTACCGCTTCTCGGTCGTCATACCTGCCTACAACGAAGCCGGATACCTCGAGTCGGCCCTGAAATCCCTGCAACAACAGGATTTCGCGGGTCCGTACGAAGTGATAGTCGTGGACAACAACAGCACCGATGACACCGCGGCCATTGCCCGCCGCAACGGCGCTCGAGTCCTGCACGAACCGCAGCCCGGCGTTTGCGCGGCGCGACAGCGAGGCACCACAGATGCCCGTGGCGAAATCGTCGTCTCCACCGACGCGGACACCGTCCATCCCGTCGACTGGCTGACCCGTCTGGATGCTCGATTCCGCATGCAAGCCAACGTCACCGCGGTCGCCGGCCCCTGTCGATACCAGGACCCACCCTGGTGGGCGGCCATCTTCCCGCGTCTCTGGTTCGCGGCGGTTGCGGTCGGTTACGGCGCGGCCGGGCGGATTTTCTACGTCACGGCGACCAATATCGCCTTCGTCCGGGAGGGCTTCGCCGGCTACGACACCATCCTGACCCAAGGCGGCGACGAGGTTGACCTGCTGCGCCGACTGAAACGCCAGGGCCGGATCGTCTGGGATCCCAGCAACGCGGTCACCACGTCATCCCGGCGGATGAACCAGGGCCTGCTTTACACCTTGGTCGTCTCCTTCGGGTACTACTACGGCTGGTCGTACCTGCTGAGTCGCTTGTCATCGCGCCCAGTCGTTGGGGTGGCGCCTGCAATCCGCCGCGAGCATGCGGAGCAGGTACGCAGGCGACAACGACGCTGGCAGGTGGGCGCGACGGTGGTGGCATTTTGCTTGGCTGGAGTGCTGCGGCTCCGCTCGGCCGGAGCGCTCCCCCGATCTGAGCGTATGTAGCCTCAGAACCCTTCCTATGTCTCACTTCCTGCTGACCAGCACGCCGATCTACGGCCACGTGGCGCCGATGCTAGCGGTCGGCCGCGGCCTGGTTTCTCGTGGACATCAGGTCACCATGCTGACCGGCCGAAAGTATCGGGGAGCGGTGGAGTCACATGCGATGACATTCCAGCCCCTGCCGGCGGAGATCGACTACGACGATGCGAATCTCCACGCCTGGCTGCCAGGCCGAAAGCGATTCCGGGGTCTGGCCGCCGGGCGATACGACATCATCGGCATCTTCATCCGCCCACTGCAAAGCCAGTACTACGCGTTCACCGATGCGCTGGCGAGCGAGTCATACGACGCCGTCGTGAGCGAGACCGCGTTCTTGGGAGTACTGCCTGTCCTGCTGTCGGCACCGGCTGGACACCGGATACCGATTGCGGGCGTCTCGGCCACCCCCCTGTCGGTGACCAGCGTCGACTGCGCCCCATTCGGTTCGGGAATCGATCCTGGCCGGTCGGCCCATACCCGGCGACGGAACCGGCTGCTCAACGCTGTCTTGCAGCGTGGCCCCCTCAAGCCCATTCAGGATGCGCTCGACGACGCACTGGCCGGGCTCGGTCTGCCCGCCACCGCCGACAGTTACTTCGATCAGGTGACGAAGTTTGACGTGACCTTTCATCTGGCGGTGTCGGCCTTCGAATATCCGCGACGCGAGCTGCCCCCGACCGTGCGCTTCGTCGGACCACTCCGGTCGACCGATCCGGAAGCCTCGTGCCTGCCGTCCTGGTGGGCCGATCTGCAACGCTCGTGGCCGGTCGTACACGTGACCCAGGGCACGATGGACAACATCGACTTCGGCAAGCTGTTGGTGCCCGCACTGCGCGGGCTCGCGACAGAGAACGTATTGGTGGTGGCCTCGACTGGCGGTCGGCCGGTTTCGGCTCTGCTAGAGCGGCTGGGTGGACCGCTCCCCTCGAACGCGCGCGTCGATACCTTCCTGCCCTACGACCAGCTCCTTCCCCACACCGATGTAATGATCACCAACGGTGGATTCGGAGGCGTGCAACGTGCGCTGTCCTACGGGGTGCCGCT
>JAICEV010000378.1 GCA_025923975.1 Propionibacteriaceae bacterium | reverse complement strand
TGGTAGTCATTGGTTTCTCTCCTCTTGTCCTTTGAGTGCGTTCGGAACTTGGCGCACGGTCTCGGTCGTCTGCGGCATCCCGCTGATCTTGTTCATTTGGGCGCGGGCGACGAAGTAAAGGATCACGCCGGCCACTAGCCATATCAGAGCCACGATGAAGGCTCCCCAGGCAGGCCCAGTGAGGTCGCTGATTGCCACCCAGAGGGCGAGCGACAAAAAGAGCACGAATAAGAACGCGGCAACTGCGGCGCCAGCGAACATTCCGGCGGTCTGCCCCGCTCGAGTGGCGGTCTGGCGAACTTCAGCCTTTGCCAGCGCCAGTTCTTGCTGGACCAGGACCGACAAGTCGCGCGTCACATCGCTGATCGCCTCCCCGATGCTCTTATCTCCACCAGTGGTCTCTGGAATGTCTTCGTACGGGCGTCGTGGAGGGGCCTGATCTGTGTAGTCCGTCATCTGCGTACCTCGCCCTCAGGCGGCGGGTAGTACGACTCATCACTAGTGGGCGTCACGTCGGGATAGGACGGGCCCGTCGTGGGGTAGTCGCCGGGAGCTGCTGTACCGCCGGCATATTGGCCGGGAGCCGGCATCCCGCCGCCCTGATAGCTGGTCTCGCCCTCGACCTCGCCGTAGCGGGGGTCGTAGCCGGCACTCTGATAGGTGCGCGTGCCATACGCGCCACCGCCTTGCAGGCCGCGGTCGTAGCCGCCGCGGTAGTCACCACTGTCGTAGGCCCGGGCCGGAGTCACGTCTGAGTCGTCGGAGTCAACACTGGTGTTCGCCGCCACAGCACCTCGGGTCAATCGGCCTGCCACCACGCCGGCGGCCGCAGCCAAGGCCAGGAAGGTGCCCGGCTTACGACGGGCGAACCGCTTGACTTCATCGAGCAGATCACTGGGCTCATGGTTGTCGAGCCAATATGAAAGCTCGCCGACGCGGCGTGACGCCTCCTGCGCGAGATCGGACATCGGCCCAGAATCGTCAGACTTGGCACCCATCGAGCCGAGCTCAGAAGCCCAGCTGTTCAGCTTTGCAGCCAGCTGCGACTGCTGGTTACCCGCCTGGCCGCGCAGCTCGGACCTGGTCCGGTCAACCAGATTCCTGGCTTGATACTTGGCCTCACCGGCCAGGTTCGAGACTTCACTCTTGGCCACATCCTTGACGCCGGACGCGGCGCCAGCAGCGGTGTCCTTAATATTGGCCGCCTCACTCTTGGCGGTCTCAGCGGTGGAGCCCCCCTCACCTCTATCGGTTCTGGGGTACTCGGCCTCGGAGTCGGCGAAGGTGCCGGTCGGCACGGCCTCACCGAGGCGGGGGTCAGGTTGCTCGACGCCCGGATCCACGGGCCGGCTCGTCGGATCGGTGTAGTTCGCCACGAGATTCTCCAATCGGATCGATTGTGGACAACATCCGGGTACCCGCGGATTTACAAGGTAAACATGTGCGGGCCGATCGGTGATGATCAGAATTAGGGGTCAGACCCACGGTTTGAGCATGATCTTGACCGCGCCGTCTGCTTTCCGCTGGAACATGTCGTACGCCTCCGGCGCCTGGCCCAGCGGGAGCCGGTGAGTGGCAAATTCATCCACGCCCAACGGGTCCTCGTCGGTCAAGAACGGCATGATGTCGGGGATCCACCGCTTCACATTCGCTTGACCCATCCGGAGCTGGATCTGCTTGTCGAACAGCGACATCATCGGCAACGGATCGGCCATTCCGCCGTAGACACCGGACAGCGAGATCGTTCCCCCTCGACGTACGGTTTCGATCGCCGTGTAGAGCGCGGCAAGGCGATCAAGCCCTGCCTTCTTCATCAACGGCTCGGTTACGGCATCAGGTAGATGCGCCGCAACCCGCTGCGCGAACGCCGCACCAGGCGAACCGTGCGCCTCCATACCGACCGCGTCGATCACCGAGTCCGGACCACGGCCGTCGGTCAGCTCGCGCACTACCTCTGGAAGATCATCTTCGTGCTCTCGAAGATCGACAACCTGTATCCCGCGGCTCCGTACCCGCGCCAGCCGCTCGTCCACCAGATCCACCGCGATGACTGTGTCGATCCACTTCTGCTGGGCGATTCGGCAGGCCATGTCGCCGATCGGACCCAGACCCAAGACGAGCAGTGAGCCACCGTCCGGCACGCCCGCGTACTCGACGGCCTGCCAAGCGGTCGGCAGCACATCAGACAGGTAGACGAAGCGATCATCCGGTGGCCCCTCCGGAATCAGGATGTGGGTGAACTGCGCTTCCGGCACCCGCAGGTACTCGGCCTGTCCGCCGGGGATCTGACCGTACAATTTTGAGTATCCGAACAGCGCGGCACCGCTTCCTTCACCGCGTACCTGAGTCTTCTCGCACTGCGTATAGAGCGACCGGTCACACATCCAGCACTCTCCGCAGGCAATCTGGAACGGCACCACGACTCGATCGCCAGGACGAATCTGCCTGATCTCCCGGCCGACCTCGAGCACAATGCCCATCGCCTCATGTCCGAGCACGTCTCCGGGGCTCATGAATGCCCCCATGGTTTCGTACAGGTGCAGATCGGAGCCGCAGATGTTGGTGCTGGTGACCTTAATGATCGCGTCGTTCGGTTCCTTGATGATCGGATCCGCAACGTCTTCCACCGAGATGTCGCGGAAGCCCTGCCAGGTAACTGCTTTCATTTCCTGCTCACGCCTTCCGCCAGTCGTTGCTAGTCAGATGTGAGCCGGCCTGCGGGCCCATCTGCAGCATGCCGCCGTCAACAACCCACGACGCTCCCGTCACGTAAGCAGCCTGCGGGCTGGCGAGGAAGGCGATCACCGCAGCAATCTCGCGGGCGTCGCCAGGCCGAGCCAGTGGAATGCCGAGACGCTCCTCCTGGCGTGGATCCTGATCCTCCTGTCCGGTCATGGGCGTCGCGATCTCGCCAGGAGCAACGGCGTTTGCGGTGATCTGGTGCTGGCCCAGCTCCAGGGCAAAAGTCTTGATCAGTCCGCCGATGCCATGTTTCGCGGCGTCGTACGGGCCGGATCCGACGCGGGGCTGATGCTCATGGACGCTGGTGACCGCGATCAGTCGGCCGCCGTTGCCTACCTTCACCATGTGCTTTGCAGCTTGCCGCATACAGACGAAAGCGCCGTCGAGGTTGGTGGCGATGATCTTCCGCCACTCGTCGTAGGAGGTGTCGACTAGCAGCGTCGAACCTCCAGTGCCGGCATTGTTGACAAACACGTCGAGCCCGCCGAGCTCATCGATCAGCAGGTCGATGGTGACAGCGCAGGAAGGCAGGTCTGTGGTGTCGAGCTGATGGACGAAGGCTTTCCGGCCGTGAGATCGCACCTCCTCGGCGGTGGCCTCGGCGCCTGCGGTGTCGGAATGCCAGGTGATGCCGATGTCCATACCGTTCTGGGCGAGGGCAACGGCAGTCGCCTTGCCGATGCCAGAGTCGGAAGCGGTCACGATCGCATATCGAGGATCAAAGGTCATGTCTGTGATATTCCCTGCCGTCCCCCGGACAAACGTCCCGCTGCCAAGTGCTCTTGGTGATCAATAACGATTGAAGAGTTTCGCATTCGGGTAGGAATCGCCGCGTCACGATACCGCCAAGAAGGACGACCTGACGTGTGGCGCATCCGAAAGCTGATGACCTCCGATCCGGTATGGATCGAGAGTTCGGCCAACCTGCTCGAGGCCGTACGACTGATGCGCGAGCACGACGTCGGTGGTTTGCCCGTGTGCGACAGTTCGGGCCAAGTCGTTGGTGTGATCAGTGATCGCACGGTACTGATGGCCTGGGCCAAGAGCGAACCAGGAGGGGCACACCATGTGATCGCCGGCTCGCTGGTGGACGGGAACCCCGTCACAGTCTCACCCGACGATTACGCCTCCTGGGCCCTC
>JAICEV010000377.1 GCA_025923975.1 Propionibacteriaceae bacterium | reverse complement strand
TCCCGTAGCCGCCGAAGGGCCCGATCCTGATGCGCCACCAGCGCTGCGCGACTCCACTGGTCACGCCGTCGCAGTCGGCGCCGGTACCCGAGGACCGCTAGCACCAATACGACTGTTCGTGCCGATGCCGCCCCAGTGGGGACCGCGACCATAGCGCTGGCTCCTCTCCTCATCGGCATTAGCTGGTGTGGCACTCTGCTTGATCAAGCAAAGCGTCAGCATCGCGGCGCCGGTAGGGACCTTCGCCACTGACAGTCCCAAATTGGGCCACAGCAAAGTTTGCAGAATCAGCAAAGGCAGGACCACCGTCAACCCTTGGGATGGGCCATCGGCCGGGTAGCGGGAGGAGGGCGACGTTAAGGTGACTTTCGTCCTCAACCGATCGACTTTGGGCTCTGCGGTATGAGCTGAGCTGAGACGAGACTGGCCTCAGGCAAAGGTCGGCTGAGGAGTTTGAGAGCCATGAAGAGCGCGCACTGGCTGTGGTGCGGAGGAGTGCTCCTGGCTCTGGTCGTGGTGCTGCTTGTCGCCGGTGTGCCGGCAGTATCAACGCTATTGATTGCCGCGCTGCTGGCCTGCCCGCTGGTGATGCTGCTCATCCACGGGACGACCAGCAGAAGCTCGGCCAGTCACCCGCGGACAGAACATCGCCAGCTTCGTCAAGGCGTTCGCCTGGCCAGATGCCGGTCGACGAAGAGAGGAGCCCTCGATGATGTTCCCAGGTCGGGGCATGGGCAGCTGGATGATGATCAGCTACGGGTTCGTGGTGCTGTTGTTCTTGGTTGGGATCGTCGTAGCGCTTGTCGCGCTATCACGCCGAACCGGGCGTAACGGGCCCACAGCGACACCCACCGCAAAAGAGCTGCTCGCCCAACGCTATGCCCGCGGTGAGATTGACGACGACGAGTATTTCCAGCGATTGAGCGTGCTCGACTCCAACCGTGAACCGGCCCGCCCGATCGATGGACTTCGATAGTCGGCTCTAAGCGCGCGCTGATGGCTATGCCTCCAGCGCTACGCCGGGCCATGCTGGCAGCGCACATCATCTGCTCCGTCGGCTGGCTCGGTGCCGCGGCCGCCTACCTGGCTCTCGGCGTGGCTGCACAAGTCAGCACGCAGCCGCAGTTCATACGCGCGGCGTGGATCGCCATGGAGCTCAGCGGCTGGTTCGTGATCATCCCGCTTGCCTGCCTGGCGTACCTGACCAGACTGGTCCTGTCGTTGGGAACGCCCTGGGGACTGTTCAAGCACTACTGGGTCGTCATCGCCCTGGTGCTGACGACGCTGTCACTGGCCAGTCTGCGACTGCACATGCCGAGCGTCAGCGCGCTGGCTGCTCTCGCACGAACAGCCGACGACGCCGTTGTCAGCCGCCTCAGCGGGGATGTCCCCATCCGGCACTTGGGCTCCTAGTGCTGACTGTCGTTACCGTGCTCAATGTGCACAAACCTCGGGGCCTCACCCCGTACGGGCAACACAAACAAGCCAAGGAAGCGAAGCGCAGCAACAAGAAGCGCACCGCGGCCACCCGATAGGCGGCTGAGAATCACACCCCAGCGCGCGGAAAGATTTGCCGGGCTGAGACGAAGATCTGGCTCCCTGCGCCAGCCGCAGGGCGGCGTTGACGGCCTACGAAGGAAGACATGCGCAAGCGGGGAATGCCGTCACCTGATCGCACTGACGCCGTTGCGCAGCCGTTCTCTGGCCGTGGTTCTGCAGCGCCGATCAATGTGGGGAGTCACGCCGGAGAAGGCATCACCGAGAATTGATGACCAAGGCCTGGTGATCGCCGAAACAATTGGGGTGGAACACTGCTAGAGCGTGAGCACTTTCAGTGAGCTGAAAGACCAGGCGGAGCAGGAGATCAGGGCGCACATCGGGTCTGTGTCTCCAGATTTCGCCCATCACTTCGTTCTGGACTCGACCAACTACTTCGTTGACCATGGAGCGGGATTGCTCGCCGCGCTTAGGGTCTGGGGAAAGTCCCGGCGAAAGACCGATGCCGATATTCGAGCATTGATTGATTTGGCGGATGCAGTGACGCTGGAGAACCTTGCTGAAGTGCTGGCTCACAGTCACGATCCTGATGATCTTCATGCGAGCGTCCAGCTTGAAGCGATTGCTTTCGCACCTCCACGCCAGCTATACGCGACACTTGACTTCGCACGGAAGGGGCTTCAACCGAGCTGATAAGGCCGAGGTCGGCTTCACCCGTCCGTCACCGGGACTTGATGACGAAGGCGTGGTGACAGCAGGACCAGCTCGATGGAATGCTGCTGACTCATGGCCACTTTCGATGAACTGTGAGAGCAGGCGGAGCTAGAGATCAGGGGCAGGGCCGGTCTGCTCCGGATGACATCGACTTCGTTGAACAGGCGGCAGATTTGCTCGCCGCTCTTCAGCTCTGGGCGAAGGCTCAGGATCGAACAGATGACGACGTCCGAGAAGTTGTCGAGGCCGCCAGCGGAACAATGCTGAAGAACATCGCGACTGAGCTGCATGAAGGTGGCGGTGATGATGCATTGGAAGCGAGCCGACGACTTGAAGGCATTGCTAATTCACCTTCATCACGCGGGTGTCGGCCCACAGCATCCGTTCAGCCGCAGCTCAAGCAACTTCCTGTTGCAACAAGTCTGCTCGAGCCTGCTCATTCGCCGCAGTGGCGGAGTCTTTGGCGGCATGCGCGGACTGACCTGCGTAGTGAGGGCGAAGATTTGCGACGGGAGTGGCAATCGCAGGGATCAAGAGTTCAACACATGCGTAGCCAGCGAGCGTTACCGTAAGCTGGGAGTTAAATGGGAGCTGACCGATTGGCCAGGCTCAGGATCTACTTCTGACTAGGAGATTCGTGCGCCGCGAGGGAATCGAACCCCCAACCCGCTGATTAAGAGAAGGATCACGTCAAGCGCTGTGCCGACCCGCGTTTCTACCGCGTCGGGTACGAGCGTAAGTGGCCGAATTAGTAGCTGTAGTAACGATCACTCGTGGAAGGCACACGGTGCGCATGCCACACGAGGAGGTAATCTGCGCGCAAGCATAACGCCCAAGGCTTGCCGCATTACGCTGCTCAGCCCGCAACTGCACCAAAGCGCCTCCTATTGTCCTCAAGCAGCCGAATGTCGGTAAAATCAGCGCAGAAAATCCGGGTCTCGTGAGTACCGCTCACCACATTGGACGGAATTTTCATACTGAGATAAACCGGTACACCAGCAATACCGCCGTATTCCGCCGGCCCCGAGGTGTGTCGGGTAGCCATCCAAAATGGGACAGCTCGCCGACGCCAGAAGGCACCTCGGGATGAACCGCCACCCGCGAACTGGGCGTCAGGAAGCAACGATGTACTGCAAGACCTTTTTGTACGAAGCGCATGAGGGCTGCTGTGAGGGGTGTATCGGACATACGACCGATGGCTGCTGCGTGACTGAGGAGCTTGTGGGATAGTGCCCGCCAGCCCGCTCGAACGGGCGGCGAATGAGAGGCTGGTGAGTGTGGCGGGGCATTCCAGGTTTGTCGTCACTAGCCTCGGTGGTGCTCGGCCCAGCGGTGAGGCACTCGAGTTCATTCGATCCGCGTGATCAGCGGCTCAATTCTTTTGAGACTCTTGTTGGGACAGTCACAGTCGTGAGTAAGTGGGATGGCGGCTCGACCCCGGCTGATTAGTCACGAACCGCGGTAACGCCACGACGAGCAGGAGCGGCGCTACGACGAGCACCGGGTGAGAAACAGACAGCCCACTCTTTTGGCTGTCTCGACGGCAAATGGGGCTCAGGCGTAGCGTTTGTGCTCTTCGACGAACGGAGGGAGACCGGCCTTGTCCGACAACGTCTACGTCCAAAGCAACGAGGCGGACGGCAACCGAGTGCTGGCCTTTCGCCGTGATGGGG
>JAICEV010000376.1 GCA_025923975.1 Propionibacteriaceae bacterium | reverse complement strand
GTTCGGCTTCGGTCCGTCGGCATCGCAGGTGCAGACGAACAACAACACTCAGGCGGCTGGTCAGACGGGAGCTCTGGCGCAGACCAACGGTCTGCAGTCTTCCTTTCAGTCGACCAGCACTACCGCTACTAACAGCACCTCGTCCGGTGCAGGCGCCACTCTTGGTTTTGCAGCCAATGGCGGCACCGCTTCCGGTGGCGGCACGGCAGGGGCGGGCTCTGGCGGTTTCGCCGGGTTCGGCTTCCAGTTTCCCTGATCAACAGGGTAGCTTGCTTGTAGTCATTCTGGAGGTTCGCCGCCGCGTCTGGGGTTTCCCCAACTGGTGACGGGCGTCTAGATAAAGGAACGGTGCGGCAGGCACACGCACCTGACGCACCGTTCTCAATTTCAGAAACCCCTTCCTGCGTGAAAAGGGAAACGACATGAAAAAGCATCTTCTCGTTACAATTGTGGCGCTGGCCACGTCAACCGGTCTTGCCACTGCGGGTGGCAGGGACGGCAATAACTACCTGACCTCGCATTCGTCCTCATCGTCCAGCGCGAATGCTGCGTCCGATGCCG
The DNA here is from genome assembly GCA_025923975.1 of Propionibacteriaceae bacterium. Taxonomy (GTDB): domain Bacteria; phylum Actinomycetota; class Actinomycetes; order Propionibacteriales; family Propionibacteriaceae; genus Microlunatus. The sequence goes on along the minus strand of JAICEV010000376.1, from coordinate 3,337 downwards.
TAGCCTACAGCCAGAGCCAGGGTGGCAACGTCACTATCAACAACCCCGGCAACATCACCACCAATGGCCGGCTCCACCAGACCTACGGCACCCAGACCATCAGGTCCGCGCCGCAGGTGGTGGCCCCTTCTATGTCATCCGGCCATCCATGTGCCTACGCTCCAGTGAGCGTTGGCGTGTCGGTGGTCGGGTTCGGTGGTGCATTTGGCGGCCAGAGGATCGACGACGCATGCTTGCTCGCCCAGATGCAGGTCAGGAACGCAGCAGTGGCGATGATCGCCGCCCGTAATCCGGCAGCCTGCCGTGCACTGGAAGTGACTGGCAACATCGCACCGGGATACTGCGGTGGTTCACGGCGTGCCGCGGCCGCACCGGTCCGGCAGCAGGTTCGCTATGTCGCTCCGGCTCCGGCCATGCAGCGTCCGGCGGTCCGTCGTGCGTCACTGCCGCCGCAGGTTACCAACCCGGCTCCGCAGGTCAAGAACCTTGGCAGGGTGGCCAAGGCCGCCAAGGTGCAGCCCCGTTACACGCAGGTCCAGCAGCTCAAGAAAATGGGCAAGAACTGCGAGATGGTGTTCGCCACCGGCTCGACGAAGAAAATGGTCTGCAGCTGACTTCCAGGCAGCTGTGATCGTGAAAGGGTGGGGGCTGATGAGGCCCCCGCCCTTTTTGTTAGACTGAGTATAACCCCAACCAATGGAGACTGACATGGGACTGGATATGTATCTGACGGGCCGCAAGCAATATGTCGGCTATGGCGCCCCGTTGCCGAAGGATGAGGAAGGCCACGACATCGACGAGGTGATCGTTAAGCTGGGCTACTGGCGCAAGCACGCCAACCTGCATGGCTACATCGTGCAGAAATTCGGGCCGAAGAACGAAGAGACTGGCGAGGCGATCGACGATTGCCGTGACATCGAGCTGACGCTCGAGGATCTGGAGCACCTGCTCCAGGTGGTGGTGAAGCCTGCGGATATGCCCAAGACCGAGGGTTTCTTCTTCGGTGAGTCGGACAACTCGCCAGAGCAGATCGAGGAAGACACCGAGATCATCACCAAGGCGATCGGCTTCCTCGCCGCCAAGAACATCGTCCCCAACGACAGCCAGAACGTCTGGCGTTCGGTGATCTATCGCGCGAGCTGGTAATGCCTATCAACAATGATGAGCGCGCCGCTGCCCTCAAGGGCGGCTACATCCAGAAGCAGAAGCTGGGTGAGTACATAGTCCTGCTCTACTGGGAGGTGTGGCGCACCGACGCGGAGATTGCCACCAACGCAGGCTTGCGGGCGCGCTACATCATTGAGCTCTGCCACATCAGCGGCCGCCAGGAGAAGAAACTGGCGGTCGACAAACTCGAGGATGCAGACCTGCTCTTCGACCACATCCTGCGTGAACACGCAGTATCGCTAGCCGCTGAGGCATTGGGCCTCTTCGGACCAACAACCCCTGGACCTTCATCGTAGGAGACTGAAATGAACAAGGAACAAGCCATGTTCCATTGGACGCAGAACGTATGCCTGAACGCCAGCTTCAAGGGCCGCTATTCCGGCTCGGCATGGTGGCACCGCGGCAACGTGCTGTTCCGTCATGACAAACCCGAGGCGCGCATAGAGAAGACCATAGACGGGCGCTTCATCTGCTTGGAGAACCCCGAGTTCTGGGGCTACCCGGAAGATCCGACGATCCACACGCCGGACCCGAAGCTGCCGGAGTGGATGCGGAACAAGATGCTGACGATCAGGCTCGACAACATCGGCGTGTTCAGCGCTGCACCCGGCAACATGATCGAGTTTGGCGGCGAGCTGCACCAATTCGTCTACCGGTCGTTCCGTGCTTCGCTGGAAGGCCACCTCGAATGCGCCCGCACTTGCCCGGTCACGTCGCTGGTGCACTACGGCCAGTCGGATCCGCTCAACTTCCGCTCCAGCTACATCAACAACGACTGCGATCGCTGGGACCAGTACCGCGCCTACTTCTGCCCCGACATGGAGCCGCTGCCCGATATCAGCTTCGAGGTGGGGATGATCGCCAAGGAGCGCTGGGCGAAATACACCAGCCCGAAAGCCCACGCCAAACGCGAGCGCGCCATCGCCCGCCGCAAGGCCAAGCAAGCACTGGGGCTGCTCGATGACTAAGGAAGAGGCTGTCCACGTTGCCGCTGTGGCGCTTGGTGTGACCACGTCCTACGACGTGCGCGTCATGATCACCAAGCGCGAAGAGATCATCAGCCAGACCTACGAGGCCGCTGATATCGACGATCTCGAACGCATGCTGGTGAGGGACATTCAGGACGAGGAGCGCGAGGGCGACGAGATTGCCTATGTCGCTCTGCTGAACGACGAGGGCTGGTCAACCGACGAAGATTTCGAAATCGACCTGCGCTCTGCGGGCGAGCCGTTCTCGTGGACTGCCGTCGATATCGTAAAAGATCTGGCGAAGCTGAACGACCGCAAACACGAATTGCCTGACGATGTGCTCGAATTGGTCGAGCGCGCGGTGAAGGCATGCAACACAGACAGGAGACTGAAATGACACATGCACAGGACTGGCAGGCTGCCCGGTTCGGCTGGTTCAAGTGGAACCTCAACCGCACCGGCAAGGAGCGGCACTCGATCGGCAAGCTGTCGTGGGACGGGCCGGTGTTCTACATCGACGGTACCCCCTCGCAGCGTCTGGTGAAGGGGCCGCGAGGCCATGTGCTGCTCTGCCGTTACGGCGCCGGCGAAATCCCGATGGCGTTTACGAACGACATCACCGCGAGCGTCATCGTGCCCGACATCGCGGTGTTCTCCGTCTACAGCGGCGACTGGTACGACGAGCCCGAGGAAATCCATGCCCGCGTGAAGTACATCAGCCTGATGCGCGTCAACAATCTGGTCGAGGATTACCGTGGCTGCATATCCAAGCAGTTCGAGGGCAAGCACTTCACCGACAGCTACGAGCGCACGATGAAGATGCACTACAAGCACTGGGACGACTACGACAGCGCGTTCCGCCTCGGCTGGGGCTCACTGCCGAACCACTACTTCAGCCAGCTCATGGCGATCAAAGAGCAGAAGCTGACCGAATGGCGCGATCCCGCCAACGTCAAAAAGCGCGAGCGTGCCGCAGCACGCAAGGCTGCCAAGTCCGCACTGGGCTTGCTTTAATCCTCAACTGGTGCTTATTTGTAACGCATCACCATACGATGAAAGGACTACCTATGGACGATCAGAAGAGCAACCTCGCCAAGGTGGGGGAGCGTCCCTCGTTGCGCCTGGTGCCTGGTGACCCAAATACGATCACCGAATTGGCAACCCAGCTGGGCAAGATGGAAACGATCGGACGACACCTGCGG
>JAICEV010000375.1 GCA_025923975.1 Propionibacteriaceae bacterium | reverse complement strand
GATCTCGCTGAAGATCGCCTTGCGCGACAGTCCCTCACCATTCGGTCCCTCACGCATCTTGCCGTGCAGCTTCGTGGCAATGACGACCTCGTCGCGATTAGCGAAGTCGGTCAAAGCGCGGCCGAGGATCTCCTCGCTCTTCCCAATGGAATAGACGTTGGCCGTGTCGAAGAGATTGATGCCAAGCTCGAGGGCTTTCTTGATGATCGGCCGGCTGTCTTCCTCGTTGAGCACCCATTTGTGAACCCAACCTTCCGCATCTCCAAATCCCATGCACCCAAGGCAGATTCGAGACACATCCATCCCGGTGTATCCCAGCTTCGTGTACTCCACGTGATGTCCTCCATTTCCATCAGATACCGGCGGATGCTATCGGGTAGGAGTGATCGCGGACACCCGTGTCAGTCCACCTCTGGAGCTCGGCGATCCCGCCGCCTCTACGTGAGAAGACTGATCGAGCTTGATGGAGGGCCTGGCACCTCGACTACGTCATGATGAGCTGGCAAGCTGATCGCCACCGCTGGGGATTGGCCACGGACGTTGAGCCTTTGCGGTTGGACGGGTCGTCGGACTCCCGGAAGACTGGCCGAATGCCGCTTGGTTGGAAGTTGGTCATCGACAGCACGAACGCCCCCGCCCTCGCGGACTTCTGGGCTGCGGCCTTGGAGTACGAGGTGGAGGACCCCAGCGCGCTCATCTCACAGCTGCTGGCCGCAGGCCACATCGGCTCGGAGGCGGTCGCTGAGTACCGCGGTCGCCGAATCTTTCGCGGCTACGCCGCGATACGACATCCCGATGATCCGTTCGACGAGACCAGCGGCATCGGCTGTGGTCGGAGGCTGCTGTTCCAGGAGGTTCCTGAGCGGAAGTCCGGCAAGAACCGCTTGCACATCGACGTCCATAGTGAGCCCGGGGGCCTCGATGAGCTGGTTGCCCGGCTGGAGAAATTGGGGGCAACCCGCATACGCGAGGTCGATGAGGGACCTGCAGGACACTGGTGGGTCATGCTAGACCCCGAAGGGAACGAGTTCTGCGCGGCGTAACAGCGGCACCCGGTGTTCCGCTCGCTACCCAGCAGTGTGTGAAACCTTCGACGCGGTTGAGTGTTGGTTCTCCGCAGTCAGGCTTGCGCGTCAGACGGCGTCTCGGCCTCCCATCCAGCAGCGGCCTACGAGATGATCGTTCTCGCTGAGATTCATTGCGCCCTGTCAAGATGCGCGACATGGCACGTGACACTGCAGGGCAGGTGCGGCCACGCTGGCCTGGCGAGCAGTCGTCACAAACTCGATCCGGGTTGGTCGGCCTGCTCATCGATCGGTCTTGGCCGGTTCGCTCCTAGGATTCTCCCGTGACCGTCGCGGCCTTCTTGGCACACAGTCTGCCGCTGGTGCTGATCGCGGCCGTGAGCCCGGTGCTGTTCCTCAACGCCTCACGGGTCGTCGAGGCCGCGGGCATCTCCGCCGGCCTCTGCTTTGCAGGAGGGGCGGTCCTCTGCCTGGTCGCTTTGGGTATCCCAACTATGGGTCTGATGGGTGCCGCCACGTCGCAGCGGGTCGCCGCCGATCTAGCCTCCCGTGGCGTCGACCTGGTGCTCGCGCTGGTGCTGATCGCGTACGGTGCCTGGCAAGTCGTGCGAAGCCGCCGGAATCGGACTGCTACCGGCGCACCGAGTGGCACCAAAGATGGTGCGCTGCCCACGGGCGTTCGAGCGCTCTTCGCCGCCGGGCTGCTGGGAATGCTCACAAACTTCACGAGTCTGCCGCTCTATCTGAGCGTCGCCCAACGCATCGGCACCGTCGCAGCCCCGGGGTGGGCACGGGCTCTGCTGCTGGTCTTGGTGGTAGTCATTGTGGCGGTGCCTGTCTGGCTCCCCGTCGGGCTCAAAGCTGTCGCCCCAGAGCATTCTGGGCTCAAACCGGAGACCCGACGCAGGATCCAGACGGCCACCCAGCGGATCTCGATCGGCGCCTGCTTCGTGGGCGGAGCATTGATCATCTGGCACGTCGTCAAGGGCTGAGGACCTAGTCGTGGTCTACGTCGGCAGCTTGCGGCGGATGGTGTCGAGGCGGCCTTGCGCTGGGGTTCTGCCTGCAGCGCGGCGCTGAGGCTTGCCGCCCCACAGGCGGGCAGGCGCTCGCACTCGCTGCCCAGTGAACCGGTGACGGTTCACCCGATAAGACCTTCGTTAGTCATCGCGAGACGGGGAACGCGTAGCCTGTTCCAAATGACGAGCGGGCCGACTACCCAGCGTGGCGCATCGACGCTTGTAGCGACGGGTCTGGGACTGTTCATGATCTTCCTCGACGCGATGATCGTTAATGTCGCGATTCCCGACATTCAGCTGCAGTTCAGCGCCGATGAATCTGATATGCAGTGGGTGGTTGCCGCGTACAGCCTCACGATGGCGATGTTCATCATGTCGGGCGCGACGCTCGGCGACCACTACGGCCGCCGGCTCGGCTACATCGTGGGCATCGTGGTGTTCTGCCTAGCATCGGTGGCGTGCGGGCTCTCGCCCAACATCGCGGCGCTCATCGTGGCGCGTGGCTTCCAGGGCATCGGTGCCGCGATCGTGAATGTGTCGTCGCTCGCATTGGTCAGCGCCGCGTTTACGGATCCCAAGGCGAAAGCCCGGGCGATCGGAATCTGGACGGGAATCGCCGCGATCGGCCTTGCCATCGGCCCGACGCTTGGGGGCGTGCTCACCGAGCACGTCGGATGGCGCAGCATCTTCTTGTTCAACCCGCTGATCGGGATCGCCGCGATCGTCTTGACCCTCCGCTTTGTGGGCGAGTCGCGCGACCCTGCGAGCCGCAGCTTCGACGTGCCCGGCCAACTACTGTTCATTGGCGGCATCGGCCTACTCACGTACGCGTTGATCCAAGGTGGCCACGATGGCTGGTTGTCGCCAGTCATCCTGGGATGCTTTGCGGCGGCTGCCTTGGTGCTCGTGCTGTTCGTGCGCTACGAGCTACGCGCGAGCGATCCGATGATGGACGTTCGCGTTTTCAAGAATCGGGTGTACAACGCAGCCATCTATGCCGTCTTCGCGACAATGTTCTGTGTATACGGCGCGCTGTTCATCGTCACGCAGTACTTCCAGAACGTGCGTAGCTACACGCCCGAGCGGACGGGCCTCTTGCTGCTCGCCATGACGATCCCGACGATCATTCTGTCGCCGCTGACCGGACGCGTTGTCGCGGCGCACGGCGCTCGTATGCCCACACTCATCGGACTTGGCTGCCTGGTGGTTGGTACAGGCATTTTCGCCGTCAGCAACGCCCAGCTGTTGTGGGTCACATTGCTGGCGCTGGCCTTCCTCGGTGCCGCCGGCGGAACGTCCGTCGCCGCTGCAACGAGTGTGGCGATGGGCTCGATCACCCCCGAACGATCAGGAATGGCCTCGGGCATCCTGAGCTCGCAACGGGCGATCGGCTCGACGGCCGGGTTCGCGATCATGGGCAGCGTCTTGGCAGCCACCATCTCGGTGGTGCTCCCGGGCAATCTCGAACCGCACATTCCGGATCCCGCGCAGCGCGATCAGGTCGTCGCCCGGGTCGTCGAGGATGCCAATCCCCATGCCGTCGCTGCCCTGATCGGACCGGGGAAGCCGCTCCCCCAAAACGTCGCCGAGGATGATGCCGCGCTCAACGCGGCCGATGATGCGTTCATCACCGGCATCCGCGTGGCGATGCTCCTCGGTTTTCTCGTCTCGCTCAGCTCACTTGCTGTCGGTTGGCGGCTGTTCCCGCGCCGAGGCACGTCCACGATCCAAGAAGTCGCGCTCGAGCCAGGCTGACCGGGGCTCACCGCCCCATCCCGAGTCGGTATCAGTATCGTGTTGGACGAACGATTCCGCGACGTACTGGGCCTGGCACCGATTTGCTACCTCGCCGGCTGG
>JAICEV010000374.1 GCA_025923975.1 Propionibacteriaceae bacterium | reverse complement strand
GGTCTGGTGGCTGGTGGTGAAACCGCCGGCGTACGAGTTGAACACGGTTGGAGGAGCATCCACCTCCGAACGCGGCCTGTCCGAGTTCATCGCGGGTGACGCATGGTTCTGCGCAATCGGCGTGGTGGCAGGGCTGCTGATCGGCCTTGGGGCCTGGCGCTGGCTTCATGATCTTGGCTGGTCGGTGGTGCTCGTCGTGCTGGTGTGCGCGACCGTCTCGGCTCTGGTCTGCTGGCTGGTCGGTTACCGGTTGGGGCCCGGGGACTTCTCGGCTCGTCTGGCTGCAGCTCAACCAGGGGACCTGGTGCCCATCCCGCTGACGTTGCGAGCACGGGCGTCGCTGCTCACCTGGCCGTTCTTCGCCATCATCCCGGTGCTGCTGGGCTCTTCGCTGGGCCGCGACGAGGAGGAGCCCCGCCCGATCTTCCGTCGCCGACGCTCAGGTAACCAGGCGCAGTAGGGCAGTCACGGAAATCGCGACCACGAAGACAACAAGGAAACCTCGCCGTAGCAACAAAGCGCCGACTCCCGCGGCAACGCCGGCCAGAGCGCGCCAGTCAACCGCGTAGCGGCCGCCACCGTCGAAGAGTTCCACAGCTACCAGCGCTGACAACATCGCAATAGGCAATAGCTCTGCAACTCGCTGCACCTTGGGGTGATTCAAGATCGATTCCGGCAGCGACACGCCAGCCAACTTCAACAGGTAGGAACCGACTGCGGCGATCAGGAGTGCCATCCACAGCGGACTCACGTAATGTCTCGATCCTCGAGTTGATCTTCAGAGCCTCGTCGACTCGGGCGTAGGCCAGCGACCAGTGCCACCGTGGCCGCCGCAACCACTGGAATGCCGGGCGGTGCCACCGGCACTAAGGCGAGAGCGACTACTGCGCCGCCCAGTGCCACCCAACGCGCCTCGCGACGCCGCAGAAATGGCCAGAGTAGGGCCAGGAAGACGGCCGGCGCCGCAGCGTCCAATCCAACGTCGCTCGGGACGACCGCACGGCCGATGAGCGCACCCGAGAGGCTGCCGAGTTGCCACAGCGAGAACAAGATCAATCCAGTGGCCCAGAAGGCATATCGCTGAGCGCGGCGTGTGGCTTGACTCACCGCCATTGCCGTTGTCTCGTCGATGACGAAGTGCGCTGTCCATAGCCTGGCTAAGCCACGTGGGTGCAGAATCTCCGAAAGCGGTACGCCATAGAAGGCGTTACGTACTCCAAGCAACAGACTCGCTGATACGGCCGCGAGGGGCGAGCCGCCCGCCGCTGCGACTCCGACAAAAGCGAATTGAGAGGCGCCGGTGAACATCACCAGACTCAGCACCATGGTTGGGCCAGGGTGAGGCCGGAGCCGACAGCAATTGCACCGAAGGAGGCACCAAAGGCCATTGCGTAAAGGCCAATGCCGACTGCAGCCTTCAGGATCTGGCCGCGTTGCGGCAGTGGCTCTTCCACGGACCTCCTCATCCGGCGATCGCTTCGACGGATGAGATACTAATCGGCTGCGTGGACAGGGAATCCGTAGAATCTCAGCGTGCTTCGGGTGATCAACCTGCGCGGCCGCCGGGCTGTCGGTGAGCGGCTCGACTATGCCGCAATCCTGCCCCGAGCCGATTTCGACGTAGCCGCCGCGACCGAGGTCGTTCGGCCGATCTGTGATGATGTGGCGCGTCGTGGAACGGAGGCACTAGCCGACTACTCGGTGCGGTTCGATCGTGTGGTTCCTGCCACCTTCCGAGTGCCGCGGACAGCATTGGAAACTGCGGCCGCCCGGCTGCATCCTGATCTGCGAACGGCCTTTGCGACGGCGATCTATCGCCGTCGCCGCGTGTGCGAAACCGAGCTTGGTGACACTGGCGGCGAGGTCAGCGTGGCACCTGGCGCAGTGGTCGGCCGACGAATGATTCCGGTCAGCCGGGTCGGGTTATACGTGCCAGGGGGACTGGCGCCACTGGCCTCGAGCGTGATCATGAACGTGGTCCCGGCGAAGGTGGCTGGTGTCCCCTCCATTGCCCTCGCCTCGCCCCCGCAGATCGAATCCGGCGGCTTGCCGCATCCCAACATCCTTGCGCTCTGTCACATTCTTGGCGTCGATGAGGTTTATGCGGTGGGCGGTGCGCAAGCGATCGCGATGTTCGCGTACGGCGTCCCCGACCTCTGCCGTCAGGTTGACTTGATCACCGGGCCAGGCAGCATCTACGTCGTGGCGGCTAAGCGCTTACTGAAAGGCCGTGTCAGCATCGACGCCGAGGCCGGGCCGACCGAGATCGCGGTGCTCGCTGACGTCACTGCGGATCCGGTCCATGTGGCCGCTGATCTGATCTCTCAGGCCGAGCACGACCCGCTCGCAGCAGCAGTGCTGATCACCGACTCCGATGAGCTGGCCGAGGGTACGCAGGCCGAGCTTGCGGCCCAGGTGCCGTCCACTAAGCACGTGGAGCGCATCGTTCAGTCGTTGGCGGGTCGTCAGTCCGCCATTGTGATGGTGGACGACATCGAGCAAGGCATTGAGATGGCCAATGGCTACGCGGCAGAGCACCTCGAAATCCAGACCGCCAATCCTGAGGAGGTGGCATCGATGATCACCAATGCGGGAGCGATCTTCATCGGGCCGTGGTCGCCTGTGTCGCTCGGCGACTACTGCGCAGGTAGCACCCATGTACTGCCGACCGGCGGGTGCGCGTGTCACTCCTCAGGGCTGAATGTACGCAGTTTTCTTAAGATGATGCACGTCGTCAGTTACAGCCAGACTGCCTTTGCCGAGGTTGCCCGCAAGGTAGAGGTGTTCGCCGACGCCGAGGATCTGCCTGCCCACGGCGCCGCCATCGCACGAAGGTTCTTCCCATCGGCACGTACACGGTGATGCCGTCAGCCACGGCGAGTCCCGCGCTGGATGAGCTTCCGCTACGTCCAGAGCTGGTAGGCCAGGTGCCCTACGGCGCACCGCAGCTCGACGTCGAGGTCTGCCTGAACGTCAACGAGAATCCGTATCCGCCGAGCGAGCAGGTGCTCTCCGAGATCGCAGCCGCAGTCGCCGAGGCCGGTCGCTCGATGAACCGATACCCCGAACGCGACGCGCTGGCGCTGCGTGCCGACCTGGCTCGTTACCTCGGCCATGGGTTGATCGCCGACCAGATCTGGGCTGCGAACGGCAGCAACGAGGTGATGCTGCACGTGCTGCTTGCCTTTGCCGGACCGGGTCGGCGAGTACTTTCGTTTGCGCCGACGTACTCGATGTATCCCGAGTACGCCCGTGACACGCACAGCGAGTGGCGCACTGCCCCGCGACGGGATGACTTCACCATCGACCGTGACGCCGCCACAACCGCGGTGTTGGAAACCCGGCCGGATGTCGTGCTGATCACCAGCCCGAACAACCCGACCGGGACGGCCGTCGACCTGCCGACGATTCGTGGCATCTGTGATGTGGCGCCCGGTGTCGTCGTTGTGGATGAGGCCTACTACGAGTTCGCACGGACAGGGACTCCGAGCGCGCTCGAGCTGCTTCCGGACTATCCGCGGCTCGCAGTCAGTCGCACCATGTCGAAGGCCTTTGCCTTTGCGGCTGGCCGGCTGGGTTATCTGGCAGCAGCGCCGGCCTTCATCGAGGCCCTCCGCATCGTACGGCTGCCGTATCACCTCTCAGCGCTCACTCAAGCCGCCGCTCGGGTGGCCCTGGCGCATGCCCCCGAGATGCTCGCCAAAGTCGATCAACTCCGGCAGGCACGTGATGATCTAGCGGATTGGCTCGCAAGCCGGGGGCTGCAAGTCGCCGAATCAGACGCCAATTTCGTACTCTTCGGCCGGTTCACCGACCGTCACGCGGTTTGGCAGGGGTTGCTGGATCGCAACGTGCTGATCCGGGAGACCGGGCCGGAAGGCTGGTTGCGGGTATCGGCCGGCACACCCGCGGAGATG
>JAICEV010000373.1 GCA_025923975.1 Propionibacteriaceae bacterium | reverse complement strand
TTGGCCACTATTGGTCCTTGTCGGCTAAGGTTGAGCGGTTGCCTCGGCGAGGGTCGCAGGACCGTAATCGACTAGGTCGAACGAGCTGCGTCCCCCTCGCTGAGTCTTGATCGAGAATGCTGACGTTAGTCCGAGGAGTTCGTTCGTGCCCGAGGTAAAGCTCACAGCCGAATTGCGTACCGAGTTCGGCAAGGGCGCCGCCCGCCGGATCCGTCGCGCCCACAAAGTGCCCGCAGTGTTGTACGGCCACGGCACTGCCCCGATTCACATTTCCCTGCCCGGTCACGAGACGCTGCTCGCGCTGCGCACCGCAAACGCGCTGCTGTCAATCGAGGTCAACGGCAGTTCCCAGCTCGCATTGCCCAAGCAGGTCCAGCGGGACCCGCTCAAGCACACCATCGAGCATGTCGACCTGGTGATCGTGCGCCGGGGCGAGAAGGTTACTGTCGACGTGCCTGTACATGTCGAGGGCGAGGCGGGCCCGGAGACGCTCGTTGTGGTTGATCACAACAGCATCCCGATCGAGGCCGAGGCGACCCACATCCCCCAGCAGATCGTTGTTTCCATCGAAGGCCTGCCGCCTGGTACCCAGATCCTCGCCCGTGACCTCAAGCTCCCCTCGGGTTCGACAACTGATCTTGAGCCGGAGACCTTGATCGTCAATATCACCAACGCGCCGACCGCTGAGGCCCTGGAGGCAGAACTTGCCGAGGCTGAGGCCGAGGCAGGCATTGAGCCTACGGTGACTGCGCCTGCCGAGCCGAGCGAGGATGAGGCGCCGGCCGAGTCCGAAAGTGCCTAGTGCCCTGCATCTGCCATGAGCCCATGGTTGGTCGTCGGGCTCGGCAACCCCGGTCCGGCCTTTGCATCCCACAGACACAACGTTGGCTACCGCGTCGCCGATGAACTGGCGCGCCGGATGGGCGTGCGCTTCAGCGTCAAGCGCGGAACTCGAGCCGAAGTGGCCGAAGGCTGGCTTGGACCGCCGGGAGACGGCCCGCCGCGGCTTGTGCTGGCCAAGTCGCGCACTTTCATGAATGAGACCGGCGCGGCGGTCACTCGGCTGCTGTCCTATTACAAGTTGCAGCCGGACCAGATGATCGTGATACATGACGAGCTCGACATCGACCCCGGTCAGCTGCGGGTGAAGTTCGGTGGCGGGGACAACGGCCACAATGGACTCAGATCCATCCGCCAGTCGCTTGGTACGGGCGACTTTTTCCGGGTACGCATCGGCGTTGGTCGCCCGCCAGGCCGGCAGGATCCGGCCGATTTCCTGCTCAGCAACTTTCCGGCCAGCACCAGGGAAGACGTCGAGGTCGAGGTCAGCCGGGCAGCGGATGCGATCGAATCACTGGTTCTGGTCGGGCTCGATAAGACACAGAGTGCATTCAATAGCTGACGCACCGCGAATTACGCATCGGCACCTAGGTAGCGGATGCGATCAGCCTTGCGAGGAATCCCATTCTCAACCCTCTCCCAACTGCCGTTTCGCAACACCTCGTAGGTCCGGAAAGCGCATGGCACGCCCCTGGCGTGCATCAAGTCGTCCGAATCCATGAGCTGGAAGTGGAGATGAGCGGCGGTCGAATTGCCGGTGTGGCCGACACGACCGAGCACCTCGCCGGTCCGCACGGTCTGACCCGACGCGACCGCAACTGAACCGGGCACCAAGTGGGCGAAGCCGGCAAAGACGTCGCCATGCCGCATGAGCACGTGGTTTCCGAGCACCGACGGCAGGCGGTCCGCGTTGAATGTCGCAGCGTTCTTGAGCGCGAGGACCGGCTCGCGCAGCGGATGGATCCAGCCCCGCTCGGCGACACCATCGGCAGCGCGCACGATCTCGCCATCGAATGGTGCATGGATCTCGGCTCCCCAGGCGTAGCAGTCCCGGGTTCGCACACCGATGAGGAAGCCGCGAAGCAGCCCGGCGGAGTGGTAGCGCAGGCCGGGTCCTCTAGCGTCGACCTTGATCAAGTCGTACGCGAACCGCTGGCCGAGCATGTTGGTGCCATGGCTCGGGATGCGGTCCCCGGGGGTGTTAACCGCCACCCACCGTTCGCCCCGTAGCGGGAAGTCGACGATGACGGCCCCGGCGAGCTCAATCGTCATGCGGTTCATGCTAGGAGCCGCATGAGGCGGCCGCGGAAACGCTCGTGCATGTGCGTCTCGCCTACGATGCACATGTTGCAACGCATGCAGGGCGTTAGGAACGGACGTGCACGTGCGTTCCTGGCAATCTGCGCTCAGCCGGTAACCTCTCTGGGTGACCCTCACGGGACTCGTTGACCTTTTCTGCACCGAACCCACCATCATCGAGACCATCGCTGATGCGCGGGCTCGACGACTTCCGGTGCTCGACGTCACTGCGCCGGCGCCAATGCGGCCGCTCATCGCCGCCGCTCTGAGCGCCGATGCCGCACGCGGTGGCGCTGGTCGTCCCGTGCTGCTGGTCAGCTCGACCTTTCGGGAAGCCGAGGAGCTGACAGCCGCACTGCAGTCTCTCCTCGGCGACGAAGCTGTGGCGTACTACCCGGCGTGGGAGACATTGCCGCACGAGCGGCTGAGCCCTGGTTCCGATACCGTCGGCCGTCGACTCGAGGTGCTGCGGCGGTTAGCCGGCAGAAGTGAGTTAGCGGCGCCGCGGATCGTGGTGGCGCCGGTGCGCAGCGTCCTGCAGCCGCAGGTCAAGGGGCTTGCCGAGATGAAGCCGATACGGCTGGTGGTCGGTGAGGACATCGACCTGACCGACCTGGCGACGGCTCTGGTGGACGCGGCGTACACGCGTGTCGATCTGGTGGAGCGGCGCGGCGAGTTCGCGGTACGCGGCGGCATCGTCGACGTCTTCCCGCCGACCGAGGAGCATCCCGTACGCGTGGACTTCTTTGGTGACACCGTCGAAGAGATTCACTACTTCTCGGTCGCCGACCAGCGGTCCAGCGACGTTGCACTGACCGAGATCACGGCGTCGCCCTGTCGCGAGCTACTGCTGACCGACGACGTACGCGCTCGCGCAGCCGCACTCGCCGAACAACATCCCGAACTTATCGAGATGCTCGACAAGATCGCCCAGGGACATCCAGTCGACGGCATGGAGGCACTGTCGCCGGTCCTCGTTGACGGTATGGAGCTGCTGATCGACCTGCTACCGGCCGATACCCACGTGCTCATTTGCGATCCCGAGCTTGTTCGCGGCCGAGCAATCGAGCTCATCAAGACCAGCGAAGAGTTCCTGCATGCGTCCTGGGCGGCTGCGGCGGGTGGAGGCGAAGCACCGATTGACCTGGGTGCATCGGCATACCGGCCGCTCGCCGAGGTTCGTGCCGCGGCCCTCGCTCGGGGCATGGCGTGGTGGTCGCTGTCGCCTTTCAGTGCGGGTCCGATGGATCTGTCAGCCACAAACAATGGGCCGCACGAGCCCGTAAGGACCGAGGACGGGGAGATCATCGATCTTTCGGCACAGGTCAGCGGGCCCGGTGTCGAGTCACGGACGGTGCCTGGTCAGGTCGGTGAAACCTATCGCGGCGACACCGAGGCTGCAGTCAACGAAATCACCAAGCGAGTCCGTGACAGCTGGCGAGTCGTCGTGACGGCGGAAGGCCGCGGTACCGCAGACCGGATGGCAGAAGTGCTCACCGAACACGAGCTGCCCGTACGGATCCTGCCCTCGCTCGACGATCCGCCCGCCACCGGGCTAGCAACCATCGTCACCGGCCAGCTCACCCACGGATTCGTAGCCGACCAGATCCGGCTTGCACTCTTCACCGCAAGTGATCTCTCCGGTCAGCGCGCCTCCGACAGGGCCAACCGGAAGCTGCCGGCACGCCGGAAGAATCAGATCAACCCACTCGAGCTCGTCTCGGGCGACCCTGTCGTGCACGGACAGCACGGGGTGGGTCGCTATAGCGAGATGGTCCAGCGGACCGTCGCAGGCGCGACACGTGAGTACCTGGTGATCGAGTACGCGCCGTCCAG
>JAICEV010000372.1 GCA_025923975.1 Propionibacteriaceae bacterium | reverse complement strand
CTGAATATCTCCGGACTGGCCAAGCGCATCGCCGACTTGGCAGCGCGTACGCGGCAGAACAAGGTCACACCCGACGAGTTGATCGGCGGCACCTTCACGATCACGAACTACGGATCCGCCGGCACCTTGATGGACACCCCGATCATCAACCAGCCTCAGGTAGCAATCCTTGGAACGGGTGCGCTGGTCAAGCGGCCGGTGGTGATCTCCGATCCGCGCTTGGGCGAGGTCATCGCGATCCGCGACATGATGTACCTGTCGCTGTCCTACGACCACCGGCTGGTCGACGGCGCAGAGGCGGCCCAATTCCTCAGCACCCTCAAAGCGCGGCTCGAGGAGGGCGACTTCGGAGCCGAGTTCGGGCTCTGAAAATTTTGACGGGCTCCGTCAGCTAGCCGAGGCCCAAGAAACCGCTCGGCGAGCGTCGGAGGCGCGTGCTGGTGGTCGGGGGAAGGATGAACGCAAGGCGGTACGGTCATGGATGAGCTAGCGTATGGCGATTGCCTTGCGTGAAGAGCGACGACGGCACCAGCTTTGACGCGCCGTGCGCGAGCCGAGCCTAAAAAGGAAGGAAGCACATGAAGGTCGTCGTCGTCGGTGCCACCGGAAACGTCGGGACGAGTGTTGTAGAGGCGCTCGCTGCAGACCCCGCCATTACGGAGATCGTTGGGGTGTCCCGGCGTACGCCGTCCTTGTGGCAGCCAGCGAAGACCCGATTCGAAGCGGCGGAAGTCCGGTCACCGGAGATTGCCCAACATCTACAGGGCGCCGACGCTGTTGTGCTGCTGGCGTGGGCCTTCCAGCCGACGCACCGGCCCTTGGAAACGTGGGACATCAACGTGCTTGGCAGCATGAATGCTCTGGAGGCGGCGGCCGACGCAGGTGTCGCGACTGTTGTCTATGCCTCGTCATTGGCCGCTTACTCACCAGGACCCGGTAGGCACGTGGACGAAAGCTGGCCAACGCATAGCACGCCCACGGCGGCCTACGGCCGAGAGAAGGCCTACCTGGAGCGCTATCTCGACGCTTACGAGTTGCGCCACCCGGAAACTCGGGTCGTGCGGATGCGTACCTGTTTCATCTTCAAGCGGACGTCGGCAAGCGAACAACGGCGGATCTTCGCCGGGCCACTTGTCCCACGGGCGTTACTCCGGCCAGGCCGCCTGCCGATTGTCCCGCTCCCCGCTGGCCTACGGTTCCAGGCCATGCATGGCGACGACGCTGGCGAGGCGTACCGGCTGGCCCTACTGAGCGATGCCCGCGGGGCTTACAACGTCGCCGCGGACCCAATCATCGACGGGGAAGGGATCGGCAAACTGCTGGAGGCACGGGCCGTGCAGTTGCCTAAGCAGGCTGTCTCCGCAGCGATGGCAAGCGCGTGGCGGCTGCGGCTCATCCCCGCGGACGAGTCGCTGCTCAAGCTGTTCCTGTCGTTGCCGACGTTGGACGCCAGCCGAATTCGCACTGAGTTGGGCTGGGAGCCGCGACATTCGGGAACCGACGCACTGCGCGAGGTCATGGAGGCGATGGCCGACGGCGAGGGTGGTCCCACGCCACCGCTGCACTCCGACGGCGCGCGCCAGCGAAACTCCTCGGCATGACCACCTAGCCAGGCAACCCCCGCACGCCGGACGACAGGTCAGCGAGCTGCCATCTCGATGAAGGCGGCTAGCGATTCCGGGTTCTGTAGTGCGTCCCGGCTCACCGCCTGGTCCGGGTCAACGCCCGCCAGGATGCGCTTCACCGGCACCTCACACTTCTTGCCGTTGAGGGTGTGCGGTATCGCCTCGACCACGACGAATCGGTCGGGCACATGGCGTGGGGACAGCTCCGTCCGGAGCGCCCGCCGCAGCTGTGGCTCGACGTCGGCCAAAGTGACGCCGGATGCCAGCACCAGGAAGCACACCAGCTCGCCGTCGGTTGTGGCACCGTACCGAGTGCTGTCGATGACGAGTGAGTCGAGGACTTGCTCATGACCTTCGACCACTGCGTAGAACTCTGCCGTCCCCATCCGGACACCGCCCCGCTTGAGTGTCGAGTCGCTACGTCCATAGATGACGTACGAGCCGCGGGGCGTCCGGCGCACCCAGTCACCGTGCCGCCACACGCCGGGGTAGTCCTCGAAGTAGGCGGTCCGCAACCGCGAACCATCCGGGTCATTCCAGAAGGAAACCGGCATTGATGGCATCGGCTTCGTCACCACCAGTTCGCCGACCTCGTCGACAACCTCCACGCCAGCAAGGTCGTACGCAGCAACGGAGGCGCCCAACGCCGCACACGACAGCTCCCCGAGCCACACAGGCACGGTCGGCGCCGACTCGAGAAACGCCGTGCACACGTCGGTCCCGCCCGACATCGAGCAGACCTGAACGTGCTTGCCGACAGCTTCGGTGACCCAGTGAAAACCTTCAGGCGACAATGGCGCGCCGGTCGAGCCCAGTGCCCGAACTGTCGACAGGTCAAACTCGTCGCTGGGACGAAGGCCCGACTTGAGACACGCGTGGACGTAGGGCGCGGAGACGCCGAAGTAGGCGACGCCGTATTTCTCCGCGACCCTCCACAATGTGCCGAGGTCCGGATGGCCCGGGTTGCCGTCGTACAGCACGACTGTGGAACCGGTCAGTAGGCCGGAGACGAGCAGGTTCCACATCATCCAGCCGGTGGTGGTGAACCAGAAGAACCGCTCACCTGGGCGGAGATCGTGATGGAACCGGAGCGTCTTCAGATGCTCGACGACGATTCCACCATGCCCATGCACGATCCCTTTCGGGAGTCCGGTGGTGCCTGAGGAGTACAAGACCCAGAGCGGATGGTCGAAAGGCACGGCGTGATACTCCAGCGGGCTCGGCTCGGCTGTCAGCTCCGCCCAGCTAGACGCACCGTCCAGCTGAGCGTCAGCGTCAAGGTAGGGCACCAGCACGGTTGCGGTCAGAGTCGGAATCTGCTGCTGCAGTGTCCGTACCCGCTCCCGCACGTCGAACGCCTTTCCGCCGTAGCGGTAACCGTCGACCGCCAGGAAAACCGACGGTTCCAGCTGTGCGAACCGATCGT
Organism: Propionibacteriaceae bacterium; assembly: GCA_025923975.1. GTDB lineage: Bacteria > Actinomycetota > Actinomycetes > Propionibacteriales > Propionibacteriaceae > Microlunatus. The sequence continues at coordinate 925 of JAICEV010000372.1, read as the reverse complement.
GTACAGCCCGCGTCCCGAAGTCTGGTGAGCATGAGGACCATGTCGCCCCGAGGCTGGCAACGGCGAGGAAGGCTGCCAGGGCCTCGATGCAGTTGGGGAGCATGGCGACGACCCGATCGCCGGGGCCTACGCCGAGTCGAACGAGGCCCGCGCGCACCCTGCCGACGAGGTCTCGCAGCTCGCCATATGTGAGGAGTCGCTCGAACCCGTCCTCGCGGATGAACGCCACCGCAAGGTCGTCCTCCCCGCGGCCCGGACCTTCGGTCAATGCGTGCTCTGCGTAGTTGAGCGTCGAGCCGGGAAACCACCGGGTTCCCGGCATAGTGGCCGAAGCCAATGTCCCCGTCGGACGTGAATGGAACCGCACGCCTAGGAACTCGACCGCAGCCGACCAGAACGCATCCGGGTCCCTGACCGACCAGGCGTGCAACGACGCATAATCGAGCTCCTCCACGGCGACCCCACGTCGCTCCCGGACGAATCGCGCAAACTTCGCGAGCGAGCTGGCCCGGGCAGTTGTCGGGTCCGGCGTCCAAACGACTTCCGGCACGTCGATGACCATGCCTACGACATTAGACTCAGCGCCATGGCACCAGAGTTCCTCGACCTGGGACTGGGCAGCGAGCAGGTCGACTACCAAGCGGCCTGGGACTTGCAGCGCGCCATCCACGCCGAGGTCTCGGCAGGCGTCCGACCTGACACCGTACTGCTCTTGGAGCACAGCAGCGTCTACACCGCAGGCAAGCGCACCGAGCCGCACGAGCGCCCGCTGGACGGTACGCCGGTGATCGACGTTGATCGGGGCGGGAAGATCACCTGGCATGGGCCCGGCCAGCTCGTGGGCTACCCGATCGTCCGGCTACCCGAATCCCTACTCGTCGTTGATTACGTACGGCGGCTCGAGGAGGCCATGATCGCCATGTTT
>JAICEV010000371.1 GCA_025923975.1 Propionibacteriaceae bacterium | reverse complement strand
GCGCTGCATCGATTCAGGCGCGTTGTTAATGACCACTTTCGGATCCAGGCCCGACGCGAATGTTCCAGGGCATCTAAGACCCATCGGTGCTGATCAACACCACTGCACTCTGCTCGCTGATTCTCAGTGCTGCCCGACGATCGGGATCGCTGAGCGCGGCGCGTACCCCGGCCAGTGCTGAGCCGCCGCACGGTCCAGCTGGGACGCCAAGCTCGTTCAGCCGATGCATCGCTGACCTGGCATCGTCGTCGGTGACGGCGACACTCGCATCCAGCCCGTCGCGGATGGCGGGCCAGGCGATGGTGGAAATCGTGCCGCAGTTGAGTCCGGTCATGATGGTTGGAGTCGAGGTGTCCACGCTCACCCGCTTGCCGGCGGCGAGGCTGACAGTGACACAGGCCGCCATCACCGGTTCGACTGTAAGGATCGCCGGCTGTTGCTCGCGGGCCGGATTGCGGTAGTACTGCAGCGCGGCCTGGACCAGCGATCCGACACCCGTTGGCACGGCGACGAGGTGCACTGCCCGCTCCATGAGCTGCACGCCGATCTCGCCGAATAGCGTGCCGTAGCCCTCGACGATCCACTGTGGGATCTGCTCATAGCCCTGCCATGCGGTGTCCTGGACGAGCAAGTCTTCGGGATGGCCGGCGGTCGAGCTGGCAGCGGCCCATACCACCTCGTCGTAGATCAAGTCGGTTCGCACGACTTCGGCGCCCTCGCTGGTGATTGCCTCGACAGTCTCCTCGGTCGTTCCAGCGGGAACGTAGACGCGGGCTGGCAGCCCAAGGAGTGCGGCCAGGCGCGCCAGAGCGCGGCCATGGTTTCCATCCGTCGCTGTGACGAGCGTCGCGGGCCCCGAACGTTCCCGCAGCTCAGACAGGCTTTCAGCCGGCACATCGAAGCCGCTGCGGTGGCTGAGCGCGCGATTCACCGCCCAGGACGCACCGAGGATCTTGAACGCCGGCAATCCGAGGCGGTCGGACTCGTCCTTGACCAATACAGCTGCGACACCGAGTTCTGCGGCCAGTTCCGGGAGATCCACGAGGGGCGTTGGCTGGTAGCCCGGCATGGAGCTGTGGAACGTGGCGGCGGCGTAATCCGGAGCCGCCGGAATCCAGCTGCGTGGTCCAGACCTCGAGGACCATCGGACCGGCGGGGTCGACGGCTGGCTCATTCCACCCGAAACGCTAGTGAGGTGGGATGGCCGGCCTGCAGGTTTTCGACATGTTCGTCGAAGTTCAGGTACTCGAACAATGACCGTCCATCCTGGATGTCGGACCGGATCGCGCCCTCGCGGCGCTGAATCGCTTCGGCGGCTTCTAACTCCGCGTCCAACTCCGCATCGCTGACCACCACTATGCCGTCGTCATCGCCAACAAGAATCTCCCCAGGTCGGACCTCGATGTCCCCGAGGCGAATCGGTTGCTGGGTAACCGGAAGCCGAGTTGCTCCTGGGGCACGCGGAATCGTGCCGAGGGAGTAGATGGGCAGCGGCAGCTGGCGCAAGGTTGCGGTATCGCGGCACAGACCGTAGACGACGATGCCGGCCATGCCACGGCGTACGGCTTCGGTGGCAAAGAGCTCACCAAGTACCGCGTACTCGGTGGTGCCTGCGTCGACAACCAGGATGTCGCCGCCGCCACACTGCTCCAGACCTGCGAGTACGGGCACAAGATCAGCGGATGCGGTAACTGTGACTGCCCGGCCGACCATGCGCACGCCGCTGCTGTAGGGGCGAAGTTCACGTGGCAGGATGCGCAGCGCCTTGTTCGCGTCGGAGAGGCTTGCCGCGTCGAGTTGCCACACTCGTTGCGGAATCTCGCGGGTGCTCACTGGCCGTCCATCCTCGTGGTGCTCATCGTTCCTGCTTGATCTTGCGCCAGCCGCCGGCCCGGTTGTTGGCGATGATCTGCCGGAACATTTCGCCGAGAGCACGCGTGTTGATCTTCTCATCTTGACGGATCGCGACGGTTCGGGCGGTCTGGTTGTCGTGGCCACCGGTAATAATGCCCTCCGGATCCGGAACGATCGCGCCGTCGTAAAGGAAGACGTTCACATGATCTTTTGCGGCGAGCAGTGCGCAGATGTTGCCCTCGAGTACGAAATAGGGCTGGACGCGCCTCTTGATCGTTTCGACGACCTCCGGGTCGACGGAATGAACAAGATCGCGAATCTGCTGACAAATCTCATGCTGCCACGCGGGTAACGCGTCGATGTAGGCATCGACCCGTGGATCTCTCTGGTACGTCACTATCTGCCCCTGTCGGAAACCTACGTAGACTGAACAGCTTGTCAGAGTGCCAGACCGTGAGAGGAGGAGTGTCAGTGCCAAAGCTTCGCGTTCACAACTTCAGCGTTTCAGTTGACGGCTACGCCGCCGGACCTGACCAGAGTCTTGACAACCCGCTAGGCGTTGGTGGAGAGGAGCTGCACGACTGGTTCGTCGTCACCCGGACGTTCCGCAAGATGTCCGGCGAGGGGGGCGGCGACGAGGGCGTTGATGATCGTTTCGCCGCTGCCGGTGAGGAAGGCCTGGGTGCGACGATCATGGGCCGCAATATGTTCGGCCCGATCCGCGGTGATTGGCCCGACGACGAGTGGAAGGGCTGGTGGGGCGACGACCCGCCGTACCACCATCCGACATTCGTCCTTACGCATCACCCGCGCGAGTCGATCATGATGGAGGGCGGAACAGTCTTCCACTTCGTCACCGACGGCATCGAAGCGGCCCTGGTGCGGGCGTACCAGGCGGCCGACGGGCAGGACGTGCGGTTAGCCGGCGGCGCGTCCACGATAAAGCAGTATTTGCGCGCCGAACTGGTCGACGAGATGCATGTCGCGTACGCGCCCCTCCTGCTCGGCAGCGGCGAACGGCTCTTCGACAACCTCGCGGACGTGCCGAAGGGCTACGAGGTCGCGGAGTTCGTGGGAACTCCGGCAGCATTGCACGTCCGTTTGATGCGGAAGGTCTAAGCCTCCCCGAGGTTCACTTGCTCCTTGGCATGGGCGCATCGAGGAACGACGTGATCATTGGTACCAGGAGATCGGCGCGGTTCACCACTGTCACATGGGAAGTTCCGGGGAGTATGGCCAACTGTGAATTCGGTAGGCCGGCAGGAGTATCACCGAAGACGCCGCCGCCGAGGAGACGGAACATCTCCACCGCGTGCTCAGGGCGAACAAGATCGGAATCCCCGATGATCAGCAGGACAGGCGCCTTGATCGCGCTGATGGCCTCGGCCGGCAGATCTTTGATCTGACGATCCATCGCCGTCTTCTTGGCGAACAGCTTCGGAAAGTCTTCCGCATGTGGTGCGGTGCGGAGGTATTCCTCGTGCCACGGCGAACCGTGCATCATCTCCGGCGTCATCTCGCCCAGTCCCTCCATCAGGCCGGGATGTACACCTGCCATCGTGTAGGTGACGGAGGCGAGCACGAGCTTGCGCACTACGTCTGGATACCGAATGACGAGCTGCATGGCGACTGCGCCACCCGTGCTGTAGCCAAAGACGTCGGCGGGCTCCACTCCGAGTTGATCGATTGCGGCAGCGACGTCATCCGCCAGCCCTTCGAGAGTCAACGGGCGATCAATGTCGGCGGTACGCCCGTGACCCTGAAGCTCGAAGGCAATGACCTGCCGCGTCTCGGCAAGCCCAGGCAGCAGCTGTTCGAACGAAGTGCCGATGGCAGAGAACGCGCCGTGCAACAGCACCAGCGGCTGGCCGGTGCCATGGATCTCGTAATACATCTGGAGGCCGTTCACCGGAAGATAGCCAGTCTTCGCCGGAGTTTCGCTGATCGTCATTGAACCTTCCCCTGATACTCGGTGAAGAATCAGTATTGCCGTTGGAGCACCAGTGATGCATTCCACCCGACCGACAGAGCGGCTGCTGCGTACGTCTTTGATCACAAGCGCGGAAAGGGTCTGTGGGGGGCGGGTTTGGCGTACGTCTTTGATCACAAGCGCGGAAAGGGTCTGTG
>JAICEV010000370.1 GCA_025923975.1 Propionibacteriaceae bacterium | reverse complement strand
GTCGCAGCGGCACAGTGCAGTAACACAGCGCAATCCCCAGGGAGCGGAGCGAGCAATCAGACCCGGATCGCGCGCCGCCGTGCTGAGGAGGAGCGAGGGGACACGTTTTTTGTTCTCGAGTGACGACGAGGTAGGCGGCTCCAGAGCGCGATCCGCAGCGAGCGGAGCGAGCAATCAGACAGGCCCCGCGTACGCTGTGGCTCGTGGCGGATCAGACCAGCGCCAGCATCGACATCGAGGCGAAGCCCGATGAAGTTATGGCGGTCATCGCCGACTTTGAGCACTATCCGGACTGGGTCGATTCGATGAAGAGCGCTGAGGTACTCACCTGGTTCGCGGGGAAGGCAAAGACGGTCCGCATGGTGCTCGACCACACGCTGGTGAAAGACAACTACGTCTTGGCGTACGAGTGGAAGCCGCAAGCCGTCAGCTGGAAGCTCATTGAGGGCACCCTGCTCAAGGCCATGGACGGCTCGTACCTGCTGAAGGCCAACGGCGCCAAAACAACCGTGACGTATACGTTGACCGTTGATATCAACATGCCCATGATCGGCATGTTCAAACGCAAGGCGGAGAAGACGATCATCGACAGCGCACTTAAGGGTCTCAAGAACAGGGTGGAAGGCTGACCACCCTCGGCCCGGCAACACGTCGCAGTAGGGCAAGGATTACGCCGCCGCTGCTGAGTGTCGGCGTCGACATCGGTGGCACCAAAGTGGCTGCTGGGGTTGTCGATGAGGACGGCGGCATCCTCGATCGTTGGCAGGAACCGACTCCGTCACGCAGCCCGAAAGCAGTCGAGGACGCGATCGTCCGTGCTGTCGAAGATTTACGCAAGAGGTACCGCGTCGAGGCGGTGGGTATCGGTGCTGCGGGCTGGGTAGACAACGATCAGGCCGTGGTCCGGTTCTCCCCGCACCTGGCCTGGCGCTCGGAGCCGCTCAAGGCGAGGCTCAGCGGGCGAATAGACATACCACTGATCGTGGATAACGACGCGAACGCTGCCGCCTGGGCGGAATATCGCTTCGGCGCAGGTCGCGGCTCGTCGGTGATGGTGTGCATCACCCTCGGTACCGGTATCGGTGGTGGCCTCGTCATTGGTGGCAAGCTCTTCCGCGGCTCGTACGGGATGGCTGGGGAATGGGGACATATGATCTCTGTCCCGGACGGTCACTGGTGCGAGTGCGGAAACCGGGGCTGCTGGGAGCAGTACGCCTCAGGTAACGCGTTGGTCCGCGACGCTCGGGCTTTGGCGCGCACCAATTCACCGACGGCGTATCAACTCCTGGAGATCGTCGGGGGCGATCCGGACAAGATCACCGGGCCGGACGTTACCGCTGCTGCCATTCAGGGCGAACCCACTTCAGTAGAGCTGCTGGCAGATGTCGGGACCTGGCTCGGCCGCGGTATCGCAAACCTTGCCGCAGCCCTGGACCCTGAGGTGGTCGTCATCGGCGGCGGCGTGAGCGCTGCGGGTGATCTGCTCTTGTCGCCCGCACAGCGGGCCTTCAGCCGGACACTAACGGGCCGAGGCTTCCGGGAGGAAGCCAGGCTGGTGCTTGCGCGATTCGGCAATGACGCGGGACTGATAGGCGCCGCAGACCTAGCACGGCACGCCATGATCGAGCCTCCCGACTCAGCGCAATTCGGCTTCTGGCCGCGTCGCCGGAAGCGCAGGGCCAGCAAAGCACGGCGCCGCCGTCAGCCCTTACGGACAAGGGCGCAATAGGTTCTGCGACGCTCCGCGTCGCGCGGATCGCGCTGAGGACCCGCTGCCGTAGTCCGCGATTAGAGCACCGCTCCATCGCCGGCGTCCGGCGGTCGATCACGGGGGAGCCGGGTCATCAAGATGCCGAATCCGCCAACGAAGCTACCGACTGCAACCCAGCCGGCCCAGGCGGGGAAGCGCAAGCCGAAGGTGGCCGCGAGCACGATGATGAGCGCATATCCAATACCGAGCCAGCCGAGCATGGCTGGCACACCAGGTCGACGTAGCGGTGGCAAGGGTTCTGGGACGTACCGCTCCTGGTACGGCTCACCGGAGGATGTCTGAGCTTCAGCGGGCGTTTCGACGAAGCCGAACAGCGGGTGATCGGCGGCCCAGTTCGCTTGGCCGCCTTCTGCTGTATCCGGGAGTGAGGGTGAAGCTACGGGCTCGGTGGGATCCGGATCGGGATCGGCAGTCAGGTGATATCCCGCGACCAGCTCGGCAAAGGCGCGGTCGATCGCGTCCCGGTCGTCCTCACTCGGCAGTACCATCGGCCTCCTTCGTGAGTCGTCGGAAGAACGCAACGCTTCCCTCGAAGATATCGTCCGCATCATGGTCGAGGGTGGCTACATGGTAACTGCGCTGCAGCTCGATGTAGGTCTGATCGCTGGATCGAACGCCGGCCTTGATCAACCGCACCGAGGAGGGGTCAACGACATGATCATGAATCGCCCGATAGACCAGCAGCGGCTGGTCGATGCGTTGGAGATTGCGGCGCACGTCCGACCATAGGAAGGTCTGTGAATACAGGGCGCGGAGCGGCAATCGGTCGTAGCCCCACTCGATCGAGCCGGATTTGGCAATGTCGTTGGTGATTCCGCCGAGCGAAGGAAGCGCCAATCTCAAGATCGGCAGTGCTCGCATCCGCGGATCGGTGATGTTGATCACAGGATTGACCAATGCCAGTCCGGACACCGCGCGGCCATGCTGCTCGGCCAGCCGGAGCGCCAGCGCACCGCCCATTGACAAGCCCGCGAGGAAGACCTGATCACTTTTGGCGTAGAGCGTTGTGAAAGCGTCGTCAACGCAGTCGTACCAGTCGGTCCACGCGGTCCGATTCAGCTCCTGCCAACTCGTGCCGTGGCCCGGCAGCCTCGGCAGCAGAACCTGGAAACCGGCGGCTTCGAGGTGTCGCGCCCACCCGATCATGGATTGCGTCGAGCCGGTGAAGCCGTGGCAGAGCAACACTCCGGTGGGCCCGCTGCCACCTGCGTACGGTTGCGCGTCTAGGTGCACTGAGGGCGCGGCCGGCGGGGATGATCTGGTGCGCCGCATTCGCCGGCTGCTGCGCGGCGTCGGCTGTGCCGGGGAAGTCACGAGCGAATCGTGGCATGTTTGGCGCCACCGCGGAAGCCGACTGGTGCGCCCGCCACTAGGGTTATTTCGCCCTACGATTGGGTCGAAGCGGAGGTCGGTCTTGCTCTACTGGGTGTTCAAGTACGTGGCGTTTGCCCCTTTGTGCCGGCTGCTCTTCAGGCCTTCGATCAGCGGAGCCGACAACATACCGAAGTCCGGCCCGGCAATTCTGGTCAGCAACCACATCTCCGCAGGCGACACCTTCCTGCTACCTGCCATGATCAAACGGCGGCTCACCTTCCCAGCCAAGGCCGAACTGTTCCATGGTCGGGGGTTTCGCGGGCGGGTTCTGACCTGGTTTCTCAAGAGCGTCGGCCAGCTTCCGATGGACCGCTCCGGAGGCCGGGCCAGCGCCACCAGCATGGAGGGGGTGCTCGGCGTACTGCGCAGGGGTGATCTGCTCGGCCTCTACCCCGAGGGCACTCGCTCCCCAGACGGCCGCCTCTACAAGGGCAAGACCGGCGTTGCTCGGCTGGTACTGCAGGCCGGAGTTCCCGTGATACCGGTCGGCATGATCGACACCCAGTTGGTGCCGTCTCGGTTCTTCAAGATCCCAACGATGCGACGCCCGAAGATCCGGATCGGCAGGCCGATGGACTTCAGCGCCTACGCCAAAGCCGGTAATGACCGCGATGTGTTGCGGTGGATCACTGACGAGATCATGAACGCGGTCATGGAGCTGACCGGCCAGGACTATGTGGATATGTATGGCGCTACCGCCAAGGCGGACCTGGCTGCAGGCAAGGCTCTCCCGGCCAGCGCCGGTCAGCATCCCGGAGCGGGGCGCACAACGCCGCCCCTCCCGACGCGTGTCCCCAAGCCGGAGATCCCGCCGGTTTCGGATGTGAAGGCGTGAACGAGCGGCGAGAAGACTC
>JAICEV010000369.1 GCA_025923975.1 Propionibacteriaceae bacterium | reverse complement strand
CAATCGGCGACATCGTCGGCCAGCCGATGCTCGCGCACAAAGGCATCCACGAAGGCAGGGTCGCCGCCGAAGTCGCCGCCGGTATGCCCAGCTTCTTTGACGCGAAGGTGATCCCGTCGGTGGCCTACACCGACCCCGAGGTGGCCTGGGTAGGGGTCACCGAGAATGAGGCCAAGGCCGCTGGGGTTGACTACGGCAAAGGGGTATTCCCGTGGGCCGCGTCCGGCCGGTCGCTGACGCTGGGTCGGGACGAGGGAATCACCAAAGTGCTGTTCGACAATGCAACCGATCGGATCATCGGGTGCGGCATCGTCGGCCCCAACGCAGGTGACCTGATCGCTGAGGCCACGCACGCGATTGAAATGGGTGCTGACGCGACCGATATCGGCTTGACCATCCATCCACATCCAACCCTCTCGGAAACCATCGGCATGGCCGCCGAGGCGTTCGAGGGCACTATCACTGACCTGTACATGCCAAAGAAGAAAAAGACCTAAGGAGGCACGAATGCCTGGATCAGTCATCGTCGGGGGGGCTAGGACACCGATTGGAAAGCTCGCCGGGTCCCTGAAGGGGTTCACTGCGATGGACTTGGGCGGGTTCGCCATCAAGTCGGCGTTGGAGAGGGCCGGGGTCACGGGGGACCAGGTCGACTACGTGATCATGGGTCACGTCATTCAAGCCGGGGCCGGGCAGATCACCGCCCGGCAGGCTGCGGTTAAGGGCGGGATTCCGATGTCGGTGCCGGCGCTGACGGTGAACAAGGTGTGCCTGTCCGGGTTGAACGCGATAGCGATGGCTGACCAGCTGATCGGCTACGGCGAGTACGACGTCGTAGTGGCCGGCGGGATGGAGTCGATGACACAGGGCCCGTACCTGCTGCCCAAGGCCCGGTCCGGGTACCGGTACGGCAACGACGAGATCGTCGATGCCACGGCACACGACGCGCTGTTCTGCGCCTTCGACCAGCTGGGCATGGGCGCCGCGACCGAGACCTACACGAAGCTGCGCGGCATCAGCCGGGAGGATCAAGATCAATATTCCGCGGGGTCGCATGGGCGGGCTGCGGAAGCGCAGAAGAACGGCTTGTTCGACGACGAGATCGTGCCGGTGGAGGTGCCGCAGCGCAGGGGCGACCCGATCGTGGTCAACGAGGACGAGGGCGTCCGTGCCGACACCACGGCGGAGACCTTGGCGAAGCTGCGCCCGGCGTTCGCGGCAGACGGCACGGTGACGGCTGGCTCGTCATCGCAGATCTCTGACGGTGCTGCCGCAGTGGTGGTGATGTCGCGGGCCAAGGCCGAGGAACTGGGCGCGCCGATCTTGGCGGAGATCGGGGCGCACGGCACGGTGGCTGGGCCGGATCCGTCGCTGCTGTCACAGCCGGCCAACGCCATCAACAAAGCGTTGGGCAAGGAAGACCTCACTTCCGACCAGATCGACCTGTACGAGATCAACGAGGCGTTCGCATCGGTGGCCATCCAGTCGATGCGTGAGCTGGAGATAGGCGAGGACGTCGTGAATGTCAATGGTGGCGCTATTTCTATGGGTCACCCGGTCGGCGCGTCCGGCGCTCGGATCGCGCTGCACCTGGCGCTGGAGCTCAAGCGCCGCGGCGGTGGCGTCGGCGTGGCCGGGCTCTGTGGCGGCGGCGGACAGGGCGAGGCCCTGATCATTCGCGTAGCGAGCTGAAGGGAAGGTGCGTCATGGGTGACATGAACGGTCAGGTGGCGCTGGTCACCGGCGGAGTACGCGGAATAGGGCGAGCCATCAGCGAGCGGCTCTACTCCCGCGGGGTCAAGGTGGCTGCGGGATACTCCTCGAACAAGGAGGCGGCGGAGAAGTTCGCCGAAGAGCACCCCGGCTCCAGCGTGCATCAGGGCAACATCGGCAACCACGAAGACTGCGAACGGGTTATCCAGGAGGTGCTGGAGACACACGGTCAGCTGGACATCCTCGTCAACAACGCGGGCATCACCGCCGACCGGACGGTGCGGAAAATGACCGTGGAGGATTGGGACAAGGTATTGCAGGTCAACCTGTCTGGGGCGTTCTACCTGTCCAGGGCGATTCTGCAGCACATGCTCGACCGCGGTTACGGCCGGATCATAAATATCTCCTCGATCATCGGGGAGGCTGGCAACATCGGCCAGGCTAACTACGCCGCAGCGAAATCCGGCCTGTTCGGCCTCACCATGTCCCTGGCCCAGGAGACTGCCCGCAAGGGGATCACTGTCAACGACGTGGCTCCGGGCTACATCTCCACCGACATGGTCGCCGCCGTGCCGCAGGAGGCCCTGGACAAGGTGATTGCGAAGATCCCCGTCGGCCGACTAGGGGAACCGGAAGAAATCGCCCGCACGGTGGAATTTCTTGCCGATCCTGACTCCAGCTTCATCACCGGTCAGATCTTCTCGGTCAACGGAGGGCAATACATGTGACAACGCCTGGCAGCGACTAGCCCGTCCCAGTCACCGCAGCAGGCGCAGCGGATGCCTGCGGCACGACGACGATGGGCAGTCGCGCCAGCGTTCCGGGGCCCTCGAACTTCAATGAGCCGTAGACGGTCGCTGAGGGCGGAGCAGCCTTCGGCGCGATGGTAATCGTCACTGCCTTGGTTTCTCCTGCGCTGGCGAAGTTCAAGACCGAAGGGCTTACCGTCGCCGTCACGCCTGGCACCGAGATCGTGGTCCGGTAGGAGCCCGCCTTCACAGCGGTGACCTTCCTGGTCACCGTCTGTGAGTCAGCGAGATTGCCGATCGCGATCGAGGCAGCGTTGTAATCGCTTGGGTCGATTGGCCCTATTCCGGTGTCGGTGTCAATGCCCTGGCCCTCAATGAAGGCAAGCCAGTCCCTGCTACCGGCATCGAAGATCACACCCGGGTTGAGCATCCGGTCAGGCCGCACATTGCCTGCTCCCTGGGCGGAATAGTCACGACTCAACGTGCCATCAGCAGTCTTCACTCGCGACGCGGTCGTCATGATCGCGGACTTGACCGCCATTGGCGACCACTTGGGGTGAACGCCGAAGTACAAGGCAGCGATCCCAGCAACGTGTGGCGAGGCCATGGAGGTACCGGAGTAGAAGTCGAACTTGCGATTGTGGTTCCGCGGTGGTGCCACGGCGGCCAGAACGGCCACGCCAGGTGCGGAAATGTCGGGCTTGAGTAGATTCCCGGCGTTGCCGACCGATGGCCCGCGAGAAGAGAAGCCCGCTATCTGGGGATACCTGAACGGTGTCGAGGAGCGATTGCCCACCTTGAGCGTCGCGGTGGATCCAGCCTTCTTGGCATAGGCCTTCACAGCCGGCCCGTAGGGGGCATTGAGGTGGACCGTCGGTACCCGATGAGTATCAGCGTCGGTTGAGGCGTCAGCAAGGTTCGCCAACACCATACCTTTTCCGCCGACACGCCGCACCTCGTCCGACTTCTCGGCACGAGTAACCGCGCCTCGATCACACACCACGATCTTGCCGGCGGTCTTGGTGCGACTGAGCGTATCCGGTGCACAGACGGTCGCATCACTGGCTGCCGCCGAAGCTCGCTTCACAGAGCGCGCCGTGACGAGCGGCGCCGGGCCCATATTTTTTACGACGGTGGTGCTGATTCCGGCGTACTTTTTGCCGTTGCTGAGTATCACCGTCCCGGCGTACGGGGCGACTGTGCTGGCGGCCACCGTCGTCACCCACGGCGTGATGTGGTTCAAAGTTCCGGCGCCGGGCCCCCCATTACCGGCTGACGCCGCCACAAAGATGCCGGCCGAGGCCGCGGACAGGAACGCCAGGTCGACCGGATCATCCACGGCGTCCGAGCCGCTGACCGAATAGTTGATCACATCGACGCCGTCGGCGATGGCCGCATCGATAGCGGCCAGTGCGTCGCCGGTGTAAATGGCCGGCTCGTCGTCAGTCGAGCTGGTGAAGGCAACCTTGTAGATCGCCAGCTTGGCCGCCGGCGCAACGCCCGAGATCGTTCCGAAAGAACGGCCCCCGATGGATGCGGCAACACCGGACTTG
>JAICEV010000368.1 GCA_025923975.1 Propionibacteriaceae bacterium | reverse complement strand
GATTCCGGATGGATTCTCGTGCTGCACCACGTTCCGGCCGTACACGATGCCGCGAGCCCCCTGGGCTAGCACCGCCGCGGTGCGCTCCAGCAGGGTGCGGTCGTCGACTCGGCCGCCGCCACGTACGAGGACAGGTACGTCGCCGGCGACCTCGATCACCTTGTGATAATCCTCGACGTTGTCGGTGGGATCGGCCTTGATCAGATCGGCACCCAGCTCCCGAGCCTGGCGGACCAGGGTCATGATCTTGTCGATGTCCCCGTCGACCATGTATCCGCCTGCCTCCGCGTTGTCTTTCATTACCAGCGGTTCAATCATCAGCGGCATGGCGTACCTAGTGGCCTCGGCCCGCAGAGCCATGATCGAGCGGATGTTGGCTTCTCGGACCTCGGGTCGCCCCGGCAACTGCATGAGGTTGGCACAGATTGCAACGGCGTCGAGACGAACGGCCTCCTCGATCGCGTTTGGAACGTGGTGGCTGAACAGGTGCTCGTCTAGCGGGTTCCCGTAGACGTTCGCGACATCACTTCTCAAGACCAGGGCGGGTTTCTGCTTTCCTGGAACGGCTTGCAGGAGTCGGGCGTGGCCCAACGTCAACTGCACGGCATCTGGATTCGCTGCTACCAAGGTGCGAACCACCGCATCCATGTTCTCGATGCCTGTCAAGAAGGATCGCTCACCGAAGAAGCCGTGATCCACAGCAACGTCGAGTGCGCGCCCCGATTGTGGGTTGAACAAGCGGTTCAGGCGATAGACAGGCACGTATCAATCCTCAATCCACGAGAAGGCCCTAATTAAGAAGACTGCATTGGCATTATCGAGTAGCAGGTGATCCGACACCGGTCGGGCCACCTTGGACGGCCCCCGGCTCCAGAGCGTCGGGTGATCGGGTTGAGGTTGAGCGCCAGGGGTCATGAGCGATGTCTCCGACGTGCGGCCGCGGCGTCTGGCCTGCGAGGGTGGTGATCAAGATTGGGGAGGAAAATCCGTGGCCGTGGCCTGTCCCAGCGGCGACGGAGCGGTGCTGTCTCACGACGGCAAACGTGGATTCGCCTCGCCGCCTGATGGCAGCGTCCGGTCAGAGGCCTAGCGGTGTCTTTGTCTGCTGTATCCGGCGCTGCTTGAACTGCACGAAGGCGGCGGCATTGCCAACGAATTCCTGGTACGAGCACCCGAAGACGCGTACGACCAGATCTTCGTGGTCGGTGGTCATCGTGAGGCCGAGTAGCGGTGGTAGCGACCCTAGGCCGAACCGTAGGACGCTCGAAAGGAGGTATCCGAGGAGGATCTCGTCCGACCCATGCCAGCCCGCCAGTCGAAGGCCCTCGGCGTACCCATCGAGGCAGGCGCGTTCAAGATCATCCCAGCGCTTCGGTCGACTCTCAAGGAAAGCCTGGCTGGCACCGACCAGCGCGGTGAGCTCCTGCCCGACCGGCGCGGGCCCGCAGAAGGCCCAGTCGATGGCCACGCTGCGATCAGGGTGGCCGGCGTTGCCAACGAAGAGATTGCGGGGGAAGACATCGTTGTGACAGAGAGTCCGTGGCAGCTGATCGAGCACCTGGTATAGCCTTTCCCGTTGCTCCCAGAGCTCGATTAGGTCCTTGATCAATTCCTTCGTGAAGATCTTGCCAGCGACCGGATGGCTGGAAACAGTGGGAAGCACATCTACAAGCGGCCCAGCTTCTTCCGTCCAGCCGCGTAGCCAGTCTCGGCTGAGCCATGGGTCGGTCGGCAATGATGTGCCAGCCAGATATGCGCCATTGAAGATCCCGAGCTGCCGTGCGACCTCGCGGAAGCGGCCGTGCGGCCACGGCCGATGGTCCATGGCCGCAAGATCTTCCATTGCGATCCACGCGAGCTCTTCGTCGGTTTCTGCTAGCAGGTCACCTGTCGCCAAACACCGTGGTGCCACCAACGGACCGGCTAGCTGCTGCTGCCATCGTGACTGGTAGACATGCCACTCGCGTTTCCAGTAATCCCAGGAGCTTTGATCGGTGCTGATCGACTGGAAACTCAGTTGATCAAGCGTGAGCACCTTGATGATGATCGTCCAGTGGACCGGTCGCCGTCGACCGGTGGCAGTGCCGGTGACCCGGTAGAGGCGGGTACCGGCACCTACGCCAACGAAGATCTCGTGGGTGTGCCGAGAAATGATCTCGGCCCTCTCCGAGTGGAGCAGGGCGCTGACCAGGCGCTGCCAGGTCACGTCGTCTATGTAGTCGACGTAGCTTTCGGCGATGTCTGTCGTCATGCTGGGCATTCCTTTTCGGTGCCTCCACTCAGTGTGTTCTCGGAGCGGGACGCTGAACAGTCATTTACGAGGCGCTGGTGAGGGGATGGGCGCCGGTGAACATTCCGGTCGGGTCGACTCGTGTTTTCACAGCGCGTAGCCGCTCGAGCGTCGCATGGTCATGGAACCGGTTACGCCCGCCGCCAGGGCGCTCGTCGAAGTTGGCGTAATGGATGCTGGCCGGCCATGGGAGGAGTGCTTGCTCAACCAGCTGCACATGGGCGTCGACTTTCACAGCCGTGGCCGGATCCGGCGTAAATCCCAACGCAAACGACAGAAAGCCGGCCCCCAGATGACCGACGGCGCCCGCGCCCACCGGCCCCTCGGCAACCGCACCGCCCGAGGTGCCGCAGCTCCACGGACAGCAGCGGCGATCCCGATCCGTGACCGGCGCAGGCAACAAGCGCGTCGATCGCCGGTGGCGGTACGTCGTCGAGCAGCATCCCGTTGGCCCGGGCGGGAGTTGGCCCGGGCGGATCCATATGCAAAGCAAACAGCCCCGCAGTGGGGATCTCGCGATCGTGTCCAGGCCAGGTCCCAGGTCTCGGAGCGGCGCAATAGTTGCGTCGAGCTCTGCGAGGTCTCCCTGATGCGCCACCAGGACCGCGGCAAAAGCCTGGCCGCGCAGCCGCTCTGGCAATTCGGGCAGCGGTGGCAGTTGGAGCAGCCGTCCGCAGGACATGGTGCGGTTGGACACCGTACGGGTCCAGCGCCGCCAGGCGTGCAGCACTTCGCCGGCCCGCTCCATCGGAAAGAACAAGCTGCCTGCGCTCACTGTGGGCAGTGCGTGCAGCCGAAGTTCGAAGCCAGTGACAACGCCGAACTCGCCGCCACCACCACGGAGAGCCCAGAACGAATCCGGTTCATGATCATGATCGACGATTCGTGGTGTGCTGTCGGAACGGACGACCTGGAGCCGTAGCACATCATTGACGGCGAGCCCTCGAGAGCGAGACAGCCAGCTGATGCCGCCCGAAAGGAGGAAGCCAGCAATCCCAACGTCTGGCGCCGAACCGGCCTGAACAGCGAGGCCGTGCTCGGCCGCGGCCGCTGTGACGGCCTGCCACTCCGCGCCCGCGCCGGCCCAAACTGTGCGCTCGGCTGGGTTGACGTGAACGTCGTTCAACGCGGCAGTACGTACCAGTACGGTGTTGCTGAGAGGGCCGACCTGGAGAGCTCCGTGTCCAGTTGACTGCGCCATCACCTTCAATCCATTGCGGTTCGCGCTGGTGACGACGGTGCATACGTCGGCCACCGACCGTACGAGCGCAACCGCCGCGGGCTGTTGGTCGACGTTGACTACCCACGGCGTCCGCGCATCATCCCAGCCGCGATCACCCTGAAAGAGCAATGTCCCGGTAGGACCCGGATCGATCCGTGCATGAGTGACTGGCTCTGGGGTTGCTGCGGTTACCTCGTTGATTGCTGCGCCATTCTTGATCAGCTCGGTCATGTCCCACGCCCCTCTCGGCCTCGCGATGATTGGGTGGTTAAGTCTGTTGATCACCCTCATGACCACACATCCGTGACGAGCACGGACGTATCCGAGCGTGACTACGGATCTTCAGTGAGCAATCTGATGCGGCTCAGTCCTCAGCGCTGCTGGCCGAGGGCAACTGCTCTCGACTGGCTCTTCCAGTCTTTTGCAGCATGCTGCTGACGTGGGACTCCACAGTCCTGGTGGAGATGAAGAGGTAGAAATCCGAAGGTCGGCTCAACCGTCACCGGCCTC
>JAICEV010000367.1 GCA_025923975.1 Propionibacteriaceae bacterium | reverse complement strand
GGTGACCAGCTTCTCCTTGATCACCCGTGCGGCTTCGCGCTGCTCGTTCTGCTGGGCAAACTGGGCCTTGCGACGCCGTGTGTAAGTGGTTCGCGCACTGGAGAAGCGGTGCCATAGGGCATCGTCAGTAGCACGATCGAGTCGCGGTAGCGACTTCCACTCCTCAAGCAGCACCCGAAACCGGTTGACTCCGCCGCGCCAGTCATTGCCGGAGGCGAGGCGCTCCGCCTCCAGGACGAACCTCTCCTTGGCGGCCCGAGTCTCCTCCTGTTGCCTGGCTCGTTCGGCCTTACGAGCAGCACGCTGGTTGGCGATCAGCGGAAACAATGCCTCCAGCCGGGACTGCAACCCATCCAGATCACCAACGGCACGGGCTTCGGCGACTGCGCCGCGCACCTTGGTGATGGAGGCCACGGCGTCATCGGGCGACAGAGCACCATTTGCAATGCGGCGCTCCAGGAGCGAGACCTCAAGCTCCAGCGCCTCAAACCTGCGAGTGAAGAAGCTCAGGGCCTCGTCAGCTGGGACGCCGGGCACCTGCCCGACCACGCGTTCCCCCGCTGAAGTGCGGACATACACCGTGCCATCGCCATCGACCCGTCCGAATGCGGCCGGACCCGCGGCTTCAGGCCCAGCTTGTTCGGTCATAGCTCCATCCTGCCTGAAGTCTGGAATAGTCTCGAACGTGTGCTTCTAGCCTCATTTCCTGCTGGGCCTTGGCAGACTAATTGCTACGTGATCGCCACGAAGCCTGGCGAGGAGTGCGTGATCATCGATCCAGGAATGGATGCGGCCAACGGCATCGCCGCCCTGATCGCGGAACACCGGCTCAAGCCAGTGGCAGTGATATTGACCCATGGGCACATTGATCACATGTTTTCCGTCACCCCGTTGTGCCGCTCGTACGCCTCGAGTTGCTGGGTGCATCCCAGCGACCGGGTGCTGCTGACCGATCCCCTGCGGGCGTCGTGGCCGGAAACCCGGTTGCTGCTGGAACGCGTCACGGGCGGCTCGGCAACCTTCGTCGAGCCTGACGACGTACGGGAACTGACTGATGGCGCTGAGGTAGCACTCGCAGGCCTCAACCTCCAGGCGATCCACGCACCCGGCCACACGCCTGGCTCGACCATGTTTCACTCCGCATACGGGGGACACCCCGACATCGATTCTGTGGTCTTTTCCGGCGACGTCTTGTTCGCCGGCTCGATCGGCAGAACTGACTTGCCAGGCGGAAACATGGCCGACATGCTGGAGAGCCTGCGTACGAAGGTGTTGCCGTTGGCCGACACGGTGGCCGTGCTTCCTGGGCACGGTCCGCAGACGACCATGGCTCGGGAGCGGGTCGGCAACCCGTACCTGCAGGACCTGGCAGAGCTGTCCAAGGAGTAGCGCGTGAGTCGCCCCAAGCCGCTGTCCGGCTTCCCGGAGTACACACCGGAGGCCCGGATCATCGAACAGTTCGTGCTCGACCGGCTCCGGGAGACATTCGAACTTCACGGGTTCGCCTCGATAGAGACGCGCGCAGTCGAGCCGCTGGATCGCCTGGCCAAGCAAGGCGAGATCGACAAGGAGGTTTACACCGTCCAGCGGCTGCACGGTGAGAACGGACCGGCTGATCTTGGTCTGCACTTCGACCTGACCGTGCCGTTCGCCCGCTATGTGCTCGAGAACGCCCACCAGCTGGCATTTCCTTTCCGGCGCTATCAGATCCAGAAGGTCTGGCGAGGTGAGCGCCCGCAGGAGGGTCGCTACCGCGAGTTCACCCAGGCCGACATCGACATCGTGGACGCCGAGACGCTAGCTGCCCATCATGACGTCGAACTCCCGCTCGTGACCCTGGCTGCGCTCGAGCGACTTCACGTTGATCTTGGTCTGCCACCAGTGCTGATGCGGGTGAACAACCGCAAGCTGGCTCAGGGTTTCTATTTGGGCTTGGAGATTGCCGATCCAGCCGCAGTGCTGCGGCACGTCGACAAGATCGACAAGATTGGACCTGATCGGGTCGTCGAGCAGTTGATCAACGAAGTCAAGATCACAGAGCCGCAGGCTCGGCGTTGCGTGCAGCTGGCCCAGATCCGATCCGCGGACGCGTCATTCGTGGCCGAAGTGCGGCGGCTCGGGGTCGAGCATGATCAGCTCACCGAGGGGCTCGAATTGCTCACCGACGTGGTGACGACCGCAGCCCGCTACGTGCCAGGTCGGTTGATCGCCGATCTCAAGATCGCACGTGGTCTCGATTACTACACCGGCACCGTCTATGAGACCGAGCTCGTCGGGTTTGAGTCCTGGGGCTCGATCGCTTCTGGCGGTCGTTATGACTCGCTGGCCAGTGATGGCCGCATCAGCTATCCCGGCGTTGGGCTCTCGATTGGGGTGACACGATTGCTCGCCCCGCTGTTGGCCAAGGGCATGCTGCGAGCATCTCGACCGGTTCCGACGGCCGTGCTGGTCGCTGTCGATAGCGAGGAGACCCGCGCGACAGCCATCGAGGTCGCCGAGCAGCTTCGGACCCGAGGGATCCCCGCCGAGGTGGCACCCCGGGCAGAGAAGTACGGCCGGCAGATCCGTTACGCGGACCGCCGCGGTATCCCGTTCGTGTGGTTCGGCGGCACCGTTGGCGGGGAAGTCAAGGACATCCGGTCAGGCGAGCAGGTTTCGGCTGATCCAGCGTCATGGATGCCGAGCAGCGAAGATCTGAAACCGAAGGTGCTCAGCCTTACGCCATCATGCTGAGGCTTCGGACCGCCCGGTCGATCCGGTTCCATGCCCGCTGATGCAGCTTGCGGGCTCTGGGCCGCCGCGACCCACCGTTGAGGTCGTTGGATGCGACCTGCAGCTCACGGCCGAGATCGGTAACGGTGCGCCTCAACTCGTAGAGCTCCTCTGGAGAAAAACCCATCAAGGTACGCACCGGCGGCGGGAATTCAGTCGCCGCGAGCCGATCGTCGAAGGCATTGGCGTTTTGACCCTCGTCATAGACGTGGGTCAGCCGGTGCTCTCCCAGGAACGATGCGAAGCTGTCCCAACGATCGGGATGGGCCTTGTTCAATCGGTTCCAGTCGGACTCGGCGTAGAGGGTTACGGCGTCGGCATCGTCCTCGATGCTGGTGATCGTGCGATGCGGGATCTCGTGGTACTCCGCTAGCTCCAGCGTGCGTGAGTCATGGGCGAGCAAAAGGGCCGGAGTTCCCGCCAGCAGCGCCGCGATATTGCCATGAATCCGGGTGCCGAATGAGAAGTCGTACTGCGCCAAGTGTTCGAACCACGTCTTCGGGTCAAGGAAGAACCGGACGCGGTCGGATCGGATGAGTGGATGGTCGAGTGTGATGGGCGCACCGGAGGCAGCCATGGCAGTCATCCTCTTGCCCTTGGGATAGCTGCCGTACAGCATCAGCTCAAGGCTTTGAATGTTCTGGGCCATATACACCAGGTTCGGGAAGCGCTCCGCCGCGGACAGGGAAATCGGGCCCATTTCGCGCACATATGGCGACACATTCAAGGCGATCGGGGAGTCGTAACGTAGCGACTCCACTTTGCGGTCGACCTTCAGGTCAGGCCCGTACATAAACATCGACGGGCACCCGATCACCTTGACGTGCTCATCGCCGAAGCCCAAGGACCTCAGGTAGTCCCTGGTGCGCTCACCGCGCACCCCGATTGATGGCGAACGATCCAGGACCGCGCGGACAAATCGTGTCGTTGCAGGCTTGAGAACTTCGGCACCCTTATAGACGCCCGCCAAGGAAGCCTGTGATCCGACGCCTAGCACGGTCACCGGTACCGTCAGTTGCTCGATCAGCTGGCTCAGAGCGTCGAGCGTCTCAATGTAGGTCGGTCGGAATGCGTTGGCGAGTGGAATCACGACATGGTCAAACCGGGAGTTGATGACCCGTGGGTGGCTCTTGGCCAATCCTGAGGTTTCGAGATCGGCATCAGCTGTCGACAGCAGTCGGTAGACCGCCTGGCTGAAGACCAGGTTGCCAGTGTTGTTCCCGATGAGATTTTGCCGATACGTGGCATCAGCGTCCGCCACGTTGAACGGATT
>JAICEV010000366.1 GCA_025923975.1 Propionibacteriaceae bacterium | reverse complement strand
CACCGAGGTGTTGATCGAGGAGTCGGTCTTGGGCTGGAAGGAATACGAGCTCGAGGTCATGCGCGACAAGGCCGACAACGTAGTGATCGTCTGCTCCATCGAGAATCTGGACCCCATGGGTGTCCACACTGGCGATTCGATCACAGTGGCTCCCGCAATGACCCTCACCGACCGTGAGTACCAGCGGATGCGCGATGTCGCGATCGGCATCATCCGCGCCGTCGGGGTCGATACCGGTGGCTGCAATATCCAGTTCGCGATCAACCCAGCCGACGGGCGAATGATCGTCATCGAGATGAACCCGCGGGTATCGCGTTCATCGGCCCTGGCCTCCAAGGCGACCGGCTTTCCCATTGCTAAGATCGCCGCCAAGGTCGCGATTGGCTACACCCTGGACGAAATCCCGAACGACATTACCGAGCAGACGCCGGCCAGCTTCGAACCCACCCTGGACTACGTCGTGGTCAAGGTGCCGAGATTCGCATTCGAGAAATTCCCCTCCGCAGACTCCACCCTGACCACGCACATGAAGAGCGTCGGCGAGGCAATGGCCATCGGCCGGAACTTCACCGAGGCGCTCGGCAAGGCACTTCGCAGCCTCGAGGATGTTACGGCGCCGTTCCGCTTCACTGCTGAGATCGCCGAGTCGATCGATGAACTGTTGGACAAGGCGGCCCGGCCACATGACGGCCGGCTCAACGTCGTCATGCAGGCGCTCCGCGCCGGCGCAACTCCGGACCAAGTGCACCAGGCGACCAAGATCGATCCGTGGTTCATCGACCAGCTGGTGTTGCTGCTGGAGATCGCCACCATGATCGAGTCCGGGCCGGAGCTGAATGCGGACCTCCTGCGGACCGCCAAACGGCACGGCTTCTCAGACGCCCAGATCGCGGGTCTGCGGCACCTGAGCGAAGAGGTGGTACGAGGAGTCCGCTGGGCGCTCGGAGTGCGGCCGGTCTATAAGACGGTGGACACCTGCGCCGCCGAATTCGCGGCGCGCACTCCGTACCACTACAGCAGCTATGACCTGGAGAACGAGGTCGCGCCGCGGCAGAAGCCTGCCGTATTGATCTTGGGCAGCGGGCCCAACCGGATTGGTCAGGGCATCGAGTTTGACTACTCCTGCGTCCACGCGGCGATGTCACTGTCGACTTCCCCAGACAACGAGGGGGCCGGCTACGAGACGATCATGGTCAACTGCAACCCGGAGACCGTCTCCACCGACTACGACACCGCAGACCGGCTGTACTTCGAGCCGCTGACACTGGAAGACGTACTCGAAGTAGTACACGCCGAGCAGGCCGCGGGGCCGGTGGCTGGAGTCATCGTGCAGCTGGGTGGACAAACTCCGCTCCGGCTCGCTCAGGCGCTCAAAGATGCCGGTGTTCCGATCGTCGGCACCAGCCCAGAGGCGATCCACCTCGCCGAGGAGCGAGGCGCCTTCGGCCGTCTTCTTGCCGAGGCCAATCTGCCGGCTCCCAAGCATGGACTGGCTCGCTCGTTTGCCGAGGCCAAGAGCATCGCCGACGAAATCGGCTATCCAGTGCTGGTGCGGCCCTCCTATGTGCTCGGCGGCCGTGGCATGGAGATTGTTTACGACGAGTCGACACTGTCGGCCTACATCGAACGCGCCACCGAAGTCTCACCGGCCCATCCGGTGCTGGTCGATCACTTCCTCGATGACGCGGTCGAAATTGACGTCGATGCGCTCTACGACGGCACAGATCTGTATCTCGGCGGCGTTATGGAGCACATCGAGGAGGCAGGGATTCACTCCGGTGACTCGGCCTGTGCTCTTCCGCCGATCACCCTTGGGGCGGAGGTTGTGGACAGGATTCGTTCCTCCACCGAGGCGATCGCCCGCGGCGTCGGGGTATGTGGCTTGATCAATATCCAGTTTGCGATGGCCGGTGACACGCTGTTCGTCCTGGAGGCCAACCCGCGCGCGTCGCGTACGGTGCCCTTTGTCTCCAAGGCGACAGCGACGCCGTTGGCCAAGGCGGCCGCCCGCATCATGCTAGGTGCGACTGTGCCGCAGTTGCGTGCCGAAGGGCTGCTGCGAGCAAGCGGAGATGGCTCCACCGAACGCTCGTCATCGCCGGTCGCGGTGAAGGAGGCGGTGATGCCGTTCAACCGCTTCCGTACCGTGGAAGGAATCTCGGTCGACACGGTTCTCGGTCCGGAGATGAAATCGACCGGCGAGGTGATGGGCGTCGATATCAGCTTCGGCACCGCCTTCGCCAAGAGCCAGGTTGCCGGCTTTGGGCCGCTACCCACCAAGGGAACCGTCTTCGTCTCGGTGGCCAACCGCGACAAGCGATTCGTGATCTTTCCTGTGAAGCGCCTCGCTGATCTTGGTTTTGAGATCCTTGCCACTGCCGGGACCGCCTCTATGCTGCGCCGCCATGGGGTGGTGGTCACAACAGTGCGCAAATTCAGCCAGGGGGTCGGTCCCGATGGTGAGAAGACAATCGTCCAGGCGATCTTGGACGGCCAGGTGGACATGATCTTCAATACACCCCATGGGCTGAGCCTTGACGGACGCCCGCGGTTCGATGGTTACGAGATTCGGACTGCCGCGGTACTTCGCAACATTCCCTGCGTCACCACCGTGCCGGGCCTTGCTGCCGCGGTGCAAGGCATCGAGTCGATCATTGCCGGCAATGTGGGGGTGCGCTCCCTGCAGTCCTGGAGCAGCATTCATGCCTCCTGAGTTGTCCGCAGCGTGATCATCGATCTCGGATATCGGGGAATCCTGCGGCCGCTGCTATTCCGGGCGTACCGGGGCGACGCCGAGCGTGCTCATGAACGAGCATTGGCCGCAATTGCCCGAATCGGGCATAGTCGGCCGGCACTCGCCGCAGTTGCAGCGCTGTGCGCGAGACATCGCTCCCCGGCGACTGTGGCCGGTGTTCAATTCCCACGCGTTGTCGGGCTGGCGGCTGGGATGGACAAGGACGGGCTGGGAATCAAGACCTGGGGAGCCATCGGTTTCGGTCACATCGAACTGGGGACGGTAACAGCGCAGCCGCAGCCTGGCAATGACAAGCCGCGTCTGTTCCGGCTCCCCCAGAGCCGGGCGATCATCAACCGGATGGGCTTCAACAACCGGGGCGCGCAAGCTCTCGCTGATCGGCTCGCAGCTGCCGGGGTCGCTCGGGGCAATATGGCCGTCGGCATCCCAATTGGCATCTCCATTGGCAAGACCAAGAAGGTGCCGCTGGCCGAAGCAGCCGAGGACTACCTCGCCTCGCTCCGTACCGTTGCTGGATACGCGGACTACCTCGCGATCAACGTTTCCAGCCCCAACACGCCCGGACTACGCTCCCTGCAAGATGCCAAGACGTTGTACGACCTGATTTCGGCGCTAGTGAACGAGGCATGGCGGCTCGCTGGCGGCGCGCCGCCGGTGCCGATCTTCGTCAAAGTGTCGCCTGACCTGACCGAGGACGCACTGGAGGAGATCCTCCAGGTGGGTACCGAGGCAGGCGCCGAGGGGCTGATCGCCACCAATACGACCGTGGGCCGCGACGGCCTCTCTGCGGATCAGCCTCTCGCGGCCGAAGCTGGTGGCCTTTCCGGAGCACCGCTCACCGCACGCGCCCGCCAGGTGGTGCGATTCCTGGCTGAGCGCACCACCTTGCCGATCATCGGCGTCGGAGGAATCATGAGCCGCGACGACGGCCAGGCGATGCTCGATGCGGGCGCGAGCCTGCTGCAGATCTATACCGGCTACGTCTACAGCGGTCCTGCGCTGGTCGCCGATCTGAACCGGCTAGCGCCCGGAGCGAGCAATTGAACACGGATCGCGCGCCGCCGTGCTGAGGAGGAGCGAGCGGACACGTTTTTTGTCTGCGAGCGATGACGAAGTAGGCGGGTTCCGAGCGCGATCCGCAGCGAGCGGAGCGAGCAATTGAACACCGGATCGCGCGCCGCCGTGCTGAGGAGGAGCGAGCGGACACGCATTTCGTCTGCGAGCGATGACGAAGTAGGCGGGTTCCGAGCGCGATCCGCAGCGAGCGGAGCGAGCAATTGAACACCGAGGGTCT
>JAICEV010000365.1 GCA_025923975.1 Propionibacteriaceae bacterium | reverse complement strand
CCCGCGAATTGATCATGGAGTGGACTCCGGTCGCAGAACGTGACCTGACGCTCAAGGAGGCCCAGCAAGCCGATGAGGTGTTCTTGACCTCATCGATGCGCGACACCCAGGGCGTCGAGCGCTGGGACGACCAAGTATTCGACCCGGTACGCCCCGTGACCCAGGCACTTGCCGCCACCTTTGCAGCACGTTCCGAAACAGACCTTGATCCGTAAGATCCCAGATCAGCAGTAGCGTTGCCGAATGGATGATGTAGTCATCGTCGGCGCTGGTCCGGCTGGACTGGCTGCTGCGGCGACCTTGCGGGCCCGCGGCATCGACGCCACCATCGCCGAACGCGGGCGGGTGGGGGAGCCGTGGCGCGGGCGCTATGACCGTCTGCACCTGCACACCATCCGTTCGCTCTCGCATCTTCCGGGCTACCGGATTCCACGTGACTTCGGCCGATGGGTAGCACGCGACCAGTTCGTGCAATACCTGGAGCAGTACACGGCGCACCATCGCCTCGAGCCGCGGTTCGGCGTTGAAGTCACGGGTCTTGATCGCGATAACGACCACTGGAGTGTCCAGACGACCGCTGGCACGATTCCCGCGCGGGTGGTGGTGATGGCGACGGGTCTTACTCGGCTTCCACATGTGCCGCGATGGCCTGGCGCTTTCGATGGACCCCTGGTTCACTCGGTGGATTACCGCAATCCGCGGCCGTATCAGGGCCAGGACGTGCTGATTGTCGGCGCGGGAAACAGCCGCACCGAAATCGCCGTCGATCTGGCGGAGGGCGGCGCGAACAGGCTTCGGATCGCGGTACGCACGCCGCCGAATATCCTGCGTCGTGACGTGAAGGGTTTCCCGATCCAGTTGCTTGCTCGTGTTCCGGCGGCTGCCGCCCCGGGTGCTGGACCCATTGTTTCTTGTGCTGGAACGAGCGACTGTCCCGGACCTGAGTGCCCGTGGCCTGCCCCGGCCACGCGCGCCATTCTCGCAGTTCCGGCGCACCGGCACCGTGCCCATCTTCGATGTTGGTTTCATCGATGCCGTACGCCGCGGACTCATCGAGGTCGTGCCGGGCGTCACCGCGCTCGACGGCCGGGCAGTTGTGCTGGCAGATGGATCACGCGTGTCCCCGGACGCCGTCATTGCGGCCACCGGCTACCACCCCGGGCTCGAGCCGCTCGTCGGCCATCTCACAGCGATCGGAGAGCACGGCATTCCGCGCCCGCAATCCCGCCTGCATTTCCTCGGAATGCGCATACCGATCTCTGGGTTCTTGCATGAGGTCGGCCGGGATGCCCAACAGATAGCGAAAAACGTGGCGCGCGAACTTGGCGCAACGAAGCGACATCGAACCGCTATCGCGAGATAGCCCTGGAATTCGCCGGGCGCTAGCGCAGAATCCAGGGAGCGGTGATCACCATTGGCAGCAGGCCGAGGAGCACCCATGGGCTGTACGGGCGCTTGCGGTTGATCAACAAGATTGCCGCGGCAGTGACCAGACCCAACACACCGCTCATGACCCACAGCCCTGTGACGCTAAATGGAGGAAGATCCTGATCGCCGCGGATCGCCAGGTAGGCGGCGAGTACGGCCGCGAAAGTGCCGAAGACCACACCAACGAGAGCTGAGATGATCGTGCGCTGCACAAGGTCGAGGCTGCGTTCCTCCTGTTCTTTCCTTGCGGAATCCCTTCCCGGTTGGGATGCGCTCATTTGTCGGCCTCCATTGTGTGCAACGGGTCATTAGCCATCGTCACCACTTCAAAACGTCAGGAGCTAGCCACTCAGGGCGATGAACCGCTTGAGCTTTGCCGGTCGAGGCGTGACGCGGGATCTCGTCGACGCCCACGGGTTGCAGCGCAGGACGCAGGTTTCAAGTCGGATTGTTGACGCGCCGAGCGGATGTCGCCGAATGATGCCCCGACTTGCCCCAAACTTTGCTCCGTGCCTGAGCAGAACGCTTGGGGGGTGCCCGCCAGCGATCCAGATCGTTTGATCAAGTGGTTCATCGGGTCAGTGGTGACTGCAGCAGGAATCACTCTGCTCAGCGGCTTCGTTGTGGAGCAAAGGTGGGGCTGGCTTCCGCAGGCGGTCTTTGTTGCGGCGCTATTGGTCGCTGTAGCGAGTACTGGTCTGCTGCGGCGGGAGCGCTATCGCACAACGTGGGCTCGGGGCATGGCTTTGCTCGCGCTGACCGGGTACGTGGCGGTCGTGGTGTGGGGATCGGTGACTGGGTGGCCCCTGGCCGTGATGATCCTATCCGTGGCTTACCTCTGGGAGGCCGCGGTGATGCTGAGCTGGTCAACCCTCCGAAGTCGCGCGGACCGCGGCCATGTCGCCGCGGGGGCAGCCTGTGTGCTTGTCAGTTCGGCGTGCTTGTTGCTCGGGGTCGCGAACCCGCCGGAGGCATGGACGCTGGCCATAGTCGCGGATTTGCTGGTCAGGGTCGCGTTCGTGCTGCTTGCCGTCGCGGCGCTGCTGCTCGGAGTCGCGGCTCTGTTGGACAGATCGACACTGGTGGGGGTTCCGTTCCTGCTGTTTGGAGTTGCGGCCCTACTGGGCGGCGTTGCGGCCTTACTAGACGGATGGACTTTAGTGGGGGTCGCGCTTCTGCTGGGCCCGGTCACGGCCCTGCTGATTGGGGTCGCGTTCCTGTTGGACAGAGGGGAATTGGCTGGGGTCCAGGTCTTGCTGGGCGCGGTTGCGGCCCCGCTGAGCGCTATTGCGGCCTTGCTGGCGGGATGGACGCAGATGGGGCTCGTACTCCTGCTGTTCGGAGTCGCGCTCTTGCTGGCGGGTGTCGCGGCATTGCTGATCGGGTGGACGCTGGTGGGGGTCCCAGTCCTGCTGTTCGGAGTCGCGCTTTGGCTTGGTGGTGTTGCGGCCTTGCTGGTCGGCTGGACGCTGGTGGGCGTTGCGTTGCTACTGGCTGGGATGGCGCTGCTGCTGGGCGGTGTCGCGCTCCTATACCGTCCCGAATTGCCGCAGCTCACGGCCGCGGGCGACGTGTGATGGTGTTAACGCCACCCAGGTTGCTCGCCGGTCCGCGGCGCGACGGAACCGCTGCACCAATCCCCGGCGGACCAGCCGATCACACAGCCGCGTCACGGTGGACGGCGCGATCGCCAGTCGAGCGGCCAGATCGGTGGTCCGCTGGGACCGCGAGAGGCCAACACCACAAGCGAGCGGAACTGCATCAGCGTCATGTCTGGGTCGCGTTCAGCCACCGATGTCGCGGCCAAGCGACCAAATCGCCAAACCATGGCTGCAGGCCGTGTCACGAGACCCACGACAGGCCGCTCAGACACCTCGCCCAACATTTTGAGGAATCAGTTCGAACACCGGGTGCCGGTCAGCCTCGGCGACGAAGGCTGCGACGGGCGAGTCTGTGGACGCGGCAAAGTACGGTCGGGTGGCGCTAGCGATCCGCACGTACTGCTTGAGGATCGGCCCAGCCTCCTGTGCCGACGCCTGCCGGATTGAGCCGGATTGAGTAGGACTTCCTGGTCTGGCCTCGACTCAGTTCGACCTGTCCGGCGGCGCGGGCGTTGTGCACCCACGAGACTTCGCCGTAAGGGGGACGAGCCACCGCCGTCCGCCATGGCTGATCGGTATTACCGGGGTATGGCGAAGTTCCCCGGTCCGTCGGCCGCGGGTTCTGAGCGTCCATGCGGGCCCGATTCCCAATCGGGTGAGGCCACGAAAGACAGCGTCACCGAGTCGGTCGATCAGCCGCATGCGTAGCCTCCGCGCAGGCGGGCTCGGATCCGGCGGCGTAGCCAAGTTGCCCTCCTCGACTTCTGAGCGATCCTTGCCGACGCAGGCGGGATGCTTGGATTACCCGAGGCTCGAGCCGGCCGGTGCTTTGGCTTGCGATCGCAATGGATCGGTGCGGTCATTCAGGCGCTCGGCCAGGAAGCTCTCCGAGGTCCGCTTGCCCAGGTCGGCCCCATCGAGGGACAGATTCTCACCGGCTCGGTACGCGCGACCGACCTTTCCCGGTATCCGGACCGGCATCATGACCCGGTGCTTGCCGGTCGCCTGAAGGTATCTACGGATCAGTT
>JAICEV010000364.1 GCA_025923975.1 Propionibacteriaceae bacterium | reverse complement strand
TCGCGGTCGTCTTTGTCATCACCGGCGTTGTGGCCGGTTCAGCCGGGCGGCTGCTAGCCGAGTATCGGAATGTGATTACCCGGGTGCTCGGTGTCTTGATCATCGTGCTCGGGCTGATCTTTGCCGGCGTGCTGCGAATCGGCCAGCGGGATCTACGGCTCCACCGCATTCCTGCAGTAGGCGTGGCCGCGGCACCGTTGGTTGGCGTGGTCTTTGCCCTTGGCTGGACCCCGTGCCTGTCACCGACTCTCGGAGTAGTGGTGAACCTCGGCTTCAACGAAGGCACTGCCGCACGCGGCGGGCTGCTGGGGTTTGTCTATGCTCTCGGTCTTGGTATCCCATTCGTTATTGCAGGACTGGCCTTTACCAAGATGGCTCGCGCTGTCGCGTTCCTCAGGGAACGCCAGCTATTGATCATGCGGATCGGTGGAGTCTTGATGATCATCGTTGGGGTGCTGCTGGTCACCGGCACGTGGAACACGCTGACCGCAGTTCTGCGACAGTGGGCATCGAGCTTTGAGACAGTGATTTGACGTGACCACCATCAAGACCCGCGAGCCGGCGCCCGAGTCCAGTAAGCCAGCGCCGCAAGCCGACCTGCCGCGCCTGGGGTGGCGCGGCGGACTGCGCTACCTGTGGACTCAGCTCACCTCGATGCGTACGGCGCTGATCTTGTTGTTCGCGTTGGCGCTCGCGGCGATTCCAGGCTCCTTGGTGCCGCAGCGCAGGGTCTCCCCGGTCCGCGTAACCGACTTCATGACCGAACATCCGACCCTCGGGCCGATTTACGACAAGCTCGGGCTCTTCAACGTCTATGCCTCGTCGTGGTTCTCCGCGATTTACCTGCTGTTATTCGTCTCGCTGGTGGGCTGCATCATCCCGCGCATTGGCGTCTACGCCAAGGCGCTGCGGGCCCGACCGCCGAAGACACCACGCAACCTCGCCCGGCTCCCCGCGTACACAGCGTCCGAGACCGCCAATAGCGATTATGACGTTCTCCATCGTGCCGCGGCGGCCTTGCGCCAGCGGCACTACCGCGTCGACGTCGGTGATGACAGCGTGGCCGCAGAACGCGGCTACCTACGCGAGGCTGGCAACCTGGTGTTCCATATCAGCCTGGTCTTCGTGCTGATCGGTGTTGCGATCGGTGCACTCTTCGGTTTCCGTGGCACGAGTGTGGTGATCGTCGGTCAGGGCTTCTCCAACAACCTCACGCAGTACGACGACTTCTCGGCGGGCGCACGGTTCACCGATGCGGATCTAGCACCCTTCAGCGTCAACCTGAAGGACTTCGACGTCAAGTTCGAAACTGGACCGGTGCAGCGCGGGGCAGCCCGGCTGTTCCGGGCGAATGTCGAGGTGACTGAGGGGCCCGGCGCAGCACCTCGCCAGGAGATTCTTGAGGTCAACAAGCCGCTGCACATTGGTGGCACCAAGGTGCACCTGATCGGCCATGGCTACGCTCCCAAGGTCACGGTCAAGGACGCTCAGGGCAACGTGGCATTCTCGGGCCCGGTGGTGATGTTGCCCCAGGATGGCAACTTCAGCTCGATCGGTGCGATCAAGGCACCGGATGCGCGACCCGAGCGTCTTGCCTTTGAGGCGTTCTTCTTCCCCACTGCGATGCTCGACGACCAGGGCCCGCGCTCGATCTTTCCTGATGCCCTGAACCCGGCGCTGTTTGTGAACGTCTGGTACGGACCACCGAAGGTCGAGACCGGAAGGCCGGAGAATGTCTACTCACTCGACACAACGGGTCTCAGCCAACTGAAGGAAGCCGACGGACAACCCGTACGGATTGGCCTCAAGGTCGGAGATGGCGTGAACCTTCCGGGTGGCAAAGGCTCGATCCAGCTGGACGGGTGGGTTCGCTGGGTGAAGCTGCAGATCGGTGCCACGCCAGGCGTGCCGATCTCCTTGATCGCGCTCGGGGTTGCCGTGATGGGCTTGTGCTTGTCGTTGTTCGTCCGCCCGCGCCGGGTGTGGATTCGGATCCGCCGCGGTGAGGCAGGCCCTAGTGTGGTGGAGGTCGGCGGCCTGGACCGTGCGGACGCTCGGGCTGGCCTCACCGAGGATGTGGCCGAGCTCGCCGCCGAGCTGTCCCAGAGGCCTGAGGATGTGAGCGTGAGATGACTTACGAGTACTACTCAAGTCTCGCCCTGGTCAGCTCGGTGGTCGTCTACGCGCTCGCGATGTTCGCGCATGCGGCCGAATGGGCCGCAGCGCGGCGACTTGGTGTGGCCAATCCTGCTGTGCGGGAGCTAGTGGATGTTGCGGCCGCCGACGGCCGCCCTGCGCCCTCCGAAATGCCCCCCGAGCGCTCCGATACGCGCCCTGACGCTGTCGAAGGACGCGGTCAGCCCGATCCCGCCTCCGATGCGGAAAGCTCGCCATCCTCCCGCCGCCGAGTCGAGCAGTTCGGGCGGATGGGGGTGGCGCTGACCGTGATCGGCTTCCTGCTGAGCGTTGCCGGTGTGCTGACCCGGGCGCTGGCCGCGCAGCGGGCACCGTGGGGCAACATGTTCGAGTTCACGATCACGGCGATGGTCTTCGTCGTCGGCGCGTACCTGATCTTGGTCTGGCGCGCCGGACTCCGCTGGCTCGGATTACCTGTCACCCTGCTGGCTGCCGTTGGAAACGGCCTGGCAGTGACAGTGTTCTATGTCGCGGTAGCCCCACTTGTGCCCGCATTGCATTCGGTCTGGTTCCTGATCCACATCGTGGCAGCGGCCATCTCGGGGGCCGCGTTCAACGTTGGCGGACTGATGTCGATCCTCTATCTGATCAAGAAACGCGCGGAGGATCGGGGCACTGTCCGCGGCTACCTCGGGCGGCTCCCGGACGCGCGCAAGATCGACTTGATCGCCTATCGATTCCTTGCGTTCGCGTTCCCACTGTGGACCTTCACAGTGGTGGCCGGTGCAATCTGGGCCGAGTACGCCTGGGGACGCTACTGGGGCTGGGATCCGAAGGAGACTTGGGCCCTGGTCACCTGGGTGATCTATGCGTGCTATCTGCACGCTCGCTCAACCGCAGGCTGGCGCGGCACCAGGGCCGCCGTGATCGCGATCATCGGCCTCGCGTCGTTCTGGTTCAACTTCATCGGGATCAACCTGCTGGTCTCAGGCTTGCACTCCTACGCCGGTATCTGAGCTCGCGCAAAGTCATCGGCTATCGTCAGCCGATGGACGCATTCGCGATTGACCGCTCCGATGGCCGCGAGGACGGCGAGGACTGGGCTGAGAACTACGAGGAGCTACCGGGCAGCGCCAATATTTCGATCATCCTGGAGTCGACGACCAAGGCCGGAGTCGGGCCACGGCTGCACAAGCACCCGTACGCCGAGACGTTCATCATCCGGCGCGGTTGGGCAACCTTCACGGTGGGATCAGAAGAGTTCCGGGGGCATGCCGGACAGATTCTTGTCGTACCCGCCGATACCCCGCACAAGTTCTCGACAGGACCTGACGGTTACGAAGGCGTCCATATCCACGCTAATGTCCGTTTCGTCACGGAGTGGCTTGAATAGGGCCCTCGCTGCAGGCCGCGCCAGGCGGCGTACCCACCGATTACGTCGGTCGCTCGATGGATGCCGAGATCCTGCAACGACGCTGCGGCGAGGCTTGAGGCGTAGCCCTCCTGACACAGCACGATCGCCTGGAGTTCGTAGTCAGCGATCGGTAGTCGGGCATCACTTGTGGGATCGAAGTCAGCGCCTCATGGCATTGTGACGATCATGGATGACCTGGTACGGGCCATGGAAGCTGCCGCCAGCCCGGAGAACGCTCGTGCGCTAGCCAGGTACTTCAAGGTGGCACCCGGCGGCTACGGAGAAGGCGACATCTTTCTCGGTCTCAAACTGAGCGAGCTGCGTCAATTGGCCAAGCCCTACGTCAGCTCGATCTTCGAGCCGGAGCAGTGGCTTCCGTTGCTGCACAGCCCCATTCATGAGCATCGTCAGATCACCCTGGTCGTGATGAGTGAGCGAGCGAAGAAGCTCATCAAGCGCGGCAGCGATGAGGAGTTGCGGCTGATCTATGACACCTATCTCGGCAACACCAGATA
>JAICEV010000363.1 GCA_025923975.1 Propionibacteriaceae bacterium | reverse complement strand
GCCTAGTGTCGGTGCTGGCTCGGCGGAATTCGGTCGGGCCTCTTGGTGCCGGTGGGCCAAAGCCTAGCCTCAGCAGATCCCCTCGGAGCGCCAGCACTATGACTGGCTGTCCATCAGCCGTGGGAATGCAGGGGCTTGCCTGCGAGAGCCAGGTGGGCTTCGCCGAGTGCCTCGGTTTGGCTGGGGTGAGCATGGATCAGATCCGCCACGTCAGCGGGAAATGCATCCCAGTTGGTGATCAGCTGGGCCTCGCCGACAAGCTCACTGACCCGGGCACCGATCATGTGGATACCGATCACCGGCCCGCTCGACCGACGTACGAGCTTGACAAAGCCCCGGGTCTTCAGGATTTGGGATTTGCCGTTCCCGGCCAGGTCATAGGTGAACGTCTCCACCTCGCCGAAGCGTGTCCGCGCTTCAGCCTCACCCAGCCCCACGGATGCGATTTCGGGGTCGCAATAGGTGACCCGCGGCACGTTTGCGTCAACAATCGTCGCCGGCGCTTGCTCCAGGACACCTGCCCGGTTGGCAATCTCCTCGGCGACGAAGATGCCATGCGCGAAGCCCCGATGCGCAAGCTGGGGGCCACGTACCAGGTCACCGACTGCGTACACGCCAGAAACAGATGTCTCCAGTCGCTCAGTGACTCTGACGAACCCGTCATCCACGTCGACACCGCTCTCCTGGAAACCGAGGCCAGCCGTCTGCGGCCCGCGACCGACGGCAACCAGCATCAGCTCGGCCTCCAGCCGTTGCCCGTCCACGAGCTCCACCCGTACGCCAGACTCATCTGCCTGGCACTCCGACAGGGCGGCACCCGTAACCATGTTGATCTTGCGTTTGCGGAAAGCCCGCTCCAGCGCGTTGGAGATGCTGGAATCCTCGCCGGATACCAATCGAGGAAGCGCTTCAACGATCGTGACGTCTACTCCGAAGGACCGCCAGGCCGAGGCGAACTCCACTCCGATCACTCCGCCGCCGAGCACGATCGCCGAAGCAGGGAGCCGGTCAAGGCGAAGGGCCTGCTCGCTTGTCAGGATCTTCGCACCGTCGATCTCAAGCTCAGGCAAGGACCGCGGGTACGACCCAGTGGCCAGAATGAGATTGCGCGCTTGATACGTCCGGTCGCCCACAGTGACGGAGGGTCGGCCGTCCTGCGCGGTCAACCGACCATTACCTTGAACGACCGTGATGCCGTTGCCGCTGACCAGGCCGGAGAGGCCCTTGTACATGCGCCCGACCACGCTGTCGGCGTAGGCGACAACCCCGGCAAGGTCGATTTTGTCGATCGCCGCGTGGACACCGAACTGGCTCCCGCCACGCACCGAGTCAGCCACCTCGGCGGCGTGCAGCATCGCCTTGGTGGGGATGCAGCCGCGGTGCAAGCACGTACCGCCGACCTTGTCCTTCTCCACCAGCGCAACCGTGAAGCCCAACTGGGCTGCCCGGAGCGCGCAGGCGTAGCCGCCGCTGCCGGCACCGAGTACGACGAGATCGAACGGCTCTGCGCCGTGAGCGTCGGTCGCGCGGGCAGTGTCGTAGAAAGCTGCCATGGCGATATCTTCTCAGCCCGCAAAGCACCGCGATTCTTCAAGGTAGCGGCCATAATTGGCGCATGAGTTGGTTCCGGCGGACGGCGAGCCGGGGAAAGAAAAGTCGTGGTTACGGCTCACGGAGTCGCACCGTCGACGACGCCGTCACGTCACATCTCACTCAGTTCGCGCGAACTCGGCGCGGGGTCGAGGCCTTCGTTGAGCCCCAGACAGCAGTAACTCAAACGACCTTGCTGCTGGTCGCGTTTGACGGCGAGTGGACTCGACGGGTGGTGCCTTCGCCTGAATGGGCGCACGCCTTTGCTACCTCCTTGCAGATCCCTGGTTACGACGCCGCAGTCGTCGGATATCCGCAGCGGATGCGCGACTACAACACCCGGAACAAGAGGCATCCCGACCTACGCTGACCTGGATCGAGTGCCTGTCCGCCCCATCGTGGCGAACTTTTCAGGATTTGTTCCTCGGCTGGTGAACCAATCCTCTCCAGTCCACGTCTCCGAACTACATGTGAAACGTCTGTGGAGTGGGACTACCTGACACATTCCCGAATTTCCACATGGGGGGCGGCGTCTCACCCCCCAGCCGTGCTGGCAGAGGTGCCGAGTCGGTGGGATGGATGGCTCGCACCGGGGCAACTGCCAGCACGGCTGGCATTGCCGTGCCGGACCCCGGCGCTACCGTGCTCAGCGTGGCAGAAGTGGCCATCGGACTTCGCGATCATTCGGGATGGGTCCGCGACCGCCGGATCTGAGCACCGTGCTGCGCTCCCATCTGCTGTTGCACGCTGCCGAAGGCGAGCTCTACAGCGAGGCATTGGCTGATGCAGCCCATGCCGCAGGGCTCCCGATGGTCCGTTACGCCACCAAGGATGTCGCTGCGGAAACAGCCGCTGCGCTTGACTGTTCACCGGCCACCGTCGCGGAGATTGCCGCCAAGCTCGGCCGCGGACTCGGCCCACCGTGGGCCAAGGATCAGAAGGAGGCAGCCATGGCCGCGCTGCTTGGCCTACACACGGTTGGTCGGGCGAGGCGCCTCAGGCCGAGCGCGAACGGGCGAGGGCAATGAGCGTGCGTACGCCGACCCCGGTCCCTCCAGAAGCGACGTAGCCATACGGCTTGCCATCGAAGAACGCTGGCCCGGCAATATCGAGGTGCGCCCATTGTGTGCCTTCGGCCACGAACTCCCGGAGGAAAGCGGCGGCCACCAGGGCGCCACCCCAGCGGTCTCCCGCAGTCGAGCGCAGGTCGGCGACCTTGGAGTCGAGCTTGCTCCGGATCTCTTTGGGGATGGGCAACTGCCAGACATCCTCGCCAGCGGCCTCGGCCGCATCCAGAACCAGGTCGGCGGTCGCGTCGTCGGTCGTCATTAGACCGGCCGTGCGCTCACCGAGCGCCACAACGCAGGCGCCCGTCAGGGTTGCGACATCGATCACCAGGTCGGGGTGATCTTCGCCTGCTCGAGCCAGCGCGTCGGCCATAACGAGTCGACCCTCGGCGTCCGAATTGCCGTTCTCGACTGTCTTGCCGCCATAGATCGTTAAGACATCAGATGGCCGATAAGCACTGCCCGACGGCATGTTCTCCGCAAGTGCACCATAGGCCGTCACCCTGAGCTTGAGGCCAAGCTCGGCAATCGCATGCGCCGCGACCAGCACGGTTGCCGCCCCGGCCATGTCGCATTTCATCGCATACATACCCTCGGCTGGCTTGAGGTTGAGGCCGCCGGTGTCGAAGGTGATGCCTTTGCCGACCAGAGCGAGGTGGAACTTCGCTCCTCGGGGGCTATAGCCAAGCCGGACCAGGCGCGGCGGTCGGGACGACCCACCGCCCACCGCCATCAATCCGCCGTAACCGCCTTGGAGCAGCGCTGTCTCATCCAATACGTCGACGGCGATCTTGCCTCCGTCGACCAAATTGCGCACCTGCTCTGCGAACGATTCCGGATAAAGCAGGTTGGCCGGGATATTGACCAATTCACGCACCGTCACCACCGCCTGCGCGACTGTCTTCGCGGTATCAGCGATATCAGCGTCCTTGACATCGCCTGAGTTGATCACCGTGATCGCCTCGACCGCGCCACTCTTGTCCGGCTCAGCGCTGATCGGCACATAGTTGTAGGTGCCGAGCAGCGCGCCCTCAGCGACCGCGGCGAGCTGCTCCGGGCTGGCGGGCCCGAGTGAGACAGCGATCGACAGGCCGCCGCTTTCTGTCAGCGAGGCTGCGTGGCGTACGCCAGCTCCGGCCGCACGCCGCAGGTCCTCGGCGCTTGGCTGCTCGGACTCTAGACCTACTACCACGATTCGCGGCCCATCGGCGGCTGCCGGGAGAGTGCGCTTGCTGTCGGCGCTGGCCTTGGCTCCAAGTGAGGTTGCCATCTCGCGCACGGATATCCCGAACCGCTTCGCGAACGCGCGCCCGATTGCGTCCGGTACTTCGCGTGCCCCTGTCTCGCTCATGCCGACCACGAGGACGTCGGCGTTACGAGGGACGCTCTTGGCGATGACGAGCGGGGGAAGCAT
>JAICEV010000362.1 GCA_025923975.1 Propionibacteriaceae bacterium | reverse complement strand
CGGCTCCCGGCAACGACCAGCATTGGCTTGTCTAATGCGAGCAGCCGGTCCAACGCTGGATACTGCGTGAGGGCACGGAACATCCGGAAGGTGCTCGGAACGCCGAATCGCAGGTAGTCCGGGACGGCGACGCGTAACAGCCGGACCGGTTCCCGCAGACCGTCGCGGCTGAGCTGCCGTACCGCACGCGGTAGCGGTGGGTTGTGGATGCCTCCGGCAGGCGACACCAGAATCGCTCGCTCGAGCCGATCCGGATATTCGTAGGCAAACTCACAGATGACCGGACAACCCATCGAGTTTCCAACCAGAGTGACCTTCGGAATGTCTTGGGTGTCGAGGAACGCGGCGGCCGCATGCGCAAGTTCGTTCACAGTCAGCGGTTCAATTGCGTTTCCGCTCCGCCCGAATCCGGGTAGGTCGGGCACCAGGGTATGGAACTCGTCGGCGAGTGCTTCGGCGGTAGGCATCAGATACCGACCGGAAAGACCGAATCCGTGCAGGTGCATCATCACCGGTGCATCAGGCGGGTGGTGCGACTCACGATAGAAGACATCGACGCCCTCGATCGTCGTCCACCGCTCAGCTAGCCGAGACGCCGGCCGCGAGAAGCGCCGCTTGGTGCCACGATGGGCCCTTGCTGATGATCGGCGCTTGACTCCAACGCTTTGATTCTCTGACGCAGTCATGAGGCCTCCGTGATGATCACGCAAGGGCCTTCTGCTTCAGCTGATCAAATTCAGCCTGTGTGATCGCACCTTTGTCGAGCAGCGTTTGGGCCGAGGCTATCTGATCGGCTGGGTTGGACATGTGGATGATCGGCGGCGGCACATAGGTATCCACTTCCCGTGGACCTTTTGCAGCCTGATGGCGTTCGGCCATTCCCCTGCCGCGGGCGATCACGTAGATCAACACGCTCAGGAACGGCACGATGATCAAGAAGATGACCCACACCGCCTTCCACCAGCCGCTGAGATCCTCATCACGGAACAGGTCGATGAGGACCTGGAACAACACGACCAGATAGCAGCCGAAAACGAAGGCCCACACCAACAGCCAGAAGAAGTCACCAAAACTGTCCACAACAACCTCCGTCCGGCTGGATTCGCCCTGAGTATTGCGCTGTCGGTTCGCTCGGCACATCACTCTCCAGGGGTGAGTTTCGGCCAGACCAGCGGCGCCGCCCCTACCGCTGGTAGACATGGGCGAGTGGGAAGCGAAGTCATCGTAGCTGGGGCAGGAATCGTCGGGCTGGCGACCGCCCTTGAGCTGACGCGCCGCGGCCACTCAGTAAC
Organism: Propionibacteriaceae bacterium; assembly: GCA_025923975.1. Classification (GTDB taxonomy): domain Bacteria; phylum Actinomycetota; class Actinomycetes; order Propionibacteriales; family Propionibacteriaceae; genus Microlunatus. The sequence continues at coordinate 2,796 of JAICEV010000362.1, read as the reverse complement.
CGTGCTCGAGAAGGAGCCGAGCCCCGGACAGCATCAGACCGGCAACAACTCCGGCGTCATTCACTCCGGCCTCTACTACAGACCCGGCAGCCTCAAGGCAACGCTTGGTACGGCCGGAGCATCGTCGATGCGACGCTTCGCCGAAGACAACGGGGTCTTCGTCGAGATCTGCGGCAAGCTCGTGGTCGCGACCGACCCGTCACAACTGCCGGCACTTCAAGAGCTCCATCGACGAGGGCAGGCCAATGGCGTCCCATGCCGGATGATCAGCGCGGATGAGGCGAAGGAGTATGAGCCGTACGTCTCCGCTGTCTCCGCCATACGTGTGGACTCTACGGGGATCGTTGACTTCCGCGGGGTTTGCGAAGCACTACGAAAACACCTTGAGCAGGCCGGCGGCGAGGTCTGTCTGAACCAGCGGATCGTCGGAATTGCATCTCATAACGATGCGGTGACCATCACCACCGAGACTGACGAATTCCGCGCAGACCAGTTCGTCAATTGCGCCGGCCTGCACAGCGATCGGCTGGCCCGACTGGCCGGCTTGAAACCAGATGTACGCATCGTCCCCTTCCGAGGCGAGTACTACGAGTTGAGGCCGGAAGCGTCGTACCTGGTCAAGGGGCTGATCTATCCGGTACCAGATCCGACGTTCCCCTTCCTGGGCGTGCACCTGACCCGGATGACCAACGGATCCATTCACGCCGGTCCGAATGCGATCTTCGCGCTGGCTCGGGAGGGCTACACCAAGCTGACGATCAACCCTCGGGACGTATGGGACAGCCTCCGTTGGCCAGGCCTGTGGAGGCTGGGAAGGCGGTTCTGGCGTACCGGACTCGACGAGGCTACAAGATCACTATCCAAGAAGCGGTTCCTTGCCAGCCTCCGACAACTTGTCCCGGAACTTCCGGATGACTCTCTAGTACCGACGCATGCCGGCGTACGCGCCCAGGCGCTGCATCGCGACGGAAGGCTGGTGGATGACTTCTATTACGCGCTGGCGCCACGTCAAGTCCATGTGCTGAATGCACCTTCCCCGGCCGCAACGGCGTCACTTGAAATTGCTAAACGCATCGCCGACGAGCTGGAGACCGACTAGGCGCGTCTTCTGCGTCGAACGAGCCACGCGGCTAGGCCAGCCGCCGCGGCGGCCCCAGTGGCTCCGGCGATGATCAGGCGACGAGGCCGGCCGACTTGCTCGATCTGCCGCATCTCCTCGGACTCTTCGCGGAGCGTGACGGTACCTGCGTCGCCGTCAACCTTGATCAACTGCCCGCTGCGGATCCGTCGAGTCGCCACGGCCGTGCCAAGTACAGCCGGAATGCCGTATTCCCGCGCGACGATCGAACTGTGGCTGAGCGGGCCGCCGATGTCGGTGACCACGCCAGAGGCCATGGCGAACAGCGAGGTCCACGCAGGTGTAGTGATGCTGGCCACCAGGACATCCCCGGGTTGCATCTGTCCGAAGTCCTTCGGACCACCCAGTACCCGGGCCGGCGCAGTAACGGTTCCGGCGCCTCCCCCAATTCCCTTGATCACATCGCCGGTCTGCTCCTCGGATGCGGCGGGCATCCAGTTCCGGAACATGTCGCCCCAGCCACCCTTGGGCAATAGTTGCGGCGGGGTCGCCCTGCGCTGGCCGCGCCACACCTGCTTACGCTGCTCCACTTGATCAGCAAGGCTGCCCCGGCCTTCATCGATCTCTGAGCGTCGCAACCAATACACGTCGTCTGGCTCGTTGATCACGCCTGCCTGCTGAAGTCGTCGGCCGATCTCGCCGAGCATGCGGCGCACCTGGGGCCAGGCCAGGCCGACGTCGGCCAGCGCATCCTCCCGGACCGGCGCCACGGTCTGCGCCCAGTGCAACAGCCTGCGGAAGGGCTTGGCGCGTACCGAATCCAGCCGGGCCAGTACAGCCGCCGCTGCGTCTTCTCGGCGCGTCGCGGAGCGTTGCTGTCGCTCATATGGATCGATGCCCCCGCCGCGAACGAAGAACCGCAAAGTCTCCAACAGCGGAACCGGATCATCGGCAGGCACCGGATTGCTGAAGTCCAGGTTGTAGACCACATGGCCGTACGCGGCCAGGTGGGTTTGGAACCGCGTATGCCACTCATGCCAGACCGGATCGTCGGACTCCGCTGCCTCCTCGAGGAACTTCTGAGGCGGCAGTGTCAGCAACGACTCCGCCAAGTCCCGATGACTGCGGGTCCAGGAAGCAAGATCGTAAAGGGACTTCTCGGATTTGATCGGCGCACTGTCGAAGCCGAGCAGGAACACCTGCGCTGGTGGGTCGTCCTTGCTGCGGACCACTGCCTCGTAGAACCGGGTGAACAGCACTTCGCTGGTGGCTGCTGCCGGGATGATCGTCTGCACCGCGGTGTAATACTCGGCGGCGGCGTCCACTAGCTCCTGTACGCCCGACAGCAGTTGCTCGGTGCTCATCCCGGTCAGATCGCGGCCTGTCCAGTCGCTCACGATCCGCCGATAACGTGGATGAGAGTAGTTACGCCAGCGACCCTGCCCGGCCAGCGTTCCCCCGCCGAGCAATGCTCCAAAGGCCCTCGGGCTCTTCCACATGAGCCGCGCCATCCCGGCACGGCTGTACTCGTAGTAGGCGTACCCATTGACCGTTGGAAGCCCAACATCGTCGTCCCTGATCACGTCCTCGCCCAAGATTTCTCCGAACAAAGTCTGCAGCGAGCGGGTGACAGAGCCGTCGATCATGTCGGCAAACAGCGGCGAAAGCGGGTCCGGCAGTTGCTCGACAATGCTGGCCCGGACATACATGGCGGTTGG
>JAICEV010000361.1 GCA_025923975.1 Propionibacteriaceae bacterium | reverse complement strand
TCGCAGCAGTGGTACGCGGCTTCCACAACGACTACGTGGCCGCCAACTGGGAGCCCAATCGCAAGGTGCTTGAGCCGGAGCGCACCTTTGGCTTCCAAGTCGACGGGCGTTGGGTCTCCACCTGCGGCGTGTACAGCAGGAGGCTGACAGTTCCCGGTGGAACGGTCCCAACTGCGGCGGTCACGGTTGTCACAGTGCAGCCGTCGTATCGCCGCCGCGGCCTGCTCACCGAGATGATGAAGCACCAGCTGGACGACATCCACGAGCGTGGCGAGGAGCCAGTTGCCCTGCTCTGGGCATCCGAATCTGCCATCTACGGCCGTTTTGGTTACGGCCAGGCATGTCCGCAGGTACGGCTATCAGGCAAAACCAAAACGACTGCATTCCGACCAGATGTTGATCTTGGCTCCGGTTCGGTCGGTGAGGTGGAGCGCGATCAGGCGATCCCGATCATCAAGCGTCTCCACAAGGACCTCTTGCCACGGCGGGTGGGCGCCCTGAATCGCAACGACGACTGGTGGGCCGTCAGGTGGCACGATCCCGAACAGTTGCGGCATGGCGCGTCGGGGTTCCGATTTGCGCTGCATTACGACCACAGCGGCCAGCCGGACGGCTATGTGGCGTTCCGAGTGAAGAACGATTGGTCAGAGGGCGGCGCAGAGGTCAGCGTCAGTGAACTTGACGCAGACAAGGCAGAAGCCCGCGCCGCTTTGTGGCGGTTCGTTCTTGATCTTGACTTGGTACGCAGGTTTGTCAGGCACAATGCGCCCCTGGACGATTCGGTGCGCTATCTGGTCGCCGATCTTCGATCGGTGAAGGCCGAGGACCAGGACGGGACGTATGCCCGCCTAGTGGATGTGCCGCGCGCTTTGGAGGCGCGCCGCTACCTCGCTGATCTTGATGTCACCATCCGAATCGAGGACCCGCTGCTCGACTACAACACCGGCACCATCCGGCTGGAGGCCGGTCGGGATGGCGCCTCGGTGACTCGCGTGACCCGTGGCCGGAGAAGGCCTGATCTCGCCATGAACATCCGGGACCTCAGCGCGATGTACCTCGGCGGAACTTCGCTCGCCGCACTTGTCCGGGCCGGGCTGGTCAGCGAGCGGACCAAAGGCGCTGCGGCGGCAACGGGTGCCGCATTTGCGTGGTCCCAGCCACCCTTCTGCCCCGATTTCTTCTGATTCTTCTTCCGAAAGTTGTCACGAACCACGCGAGTTCTCGTCGAAATCGTGTGGTTCGTGACCACTTACATGAACCATTCAGTCCGCTGCGTCGAAGAGGAACCGAGTCGCGTCGACATACAGGGTGGTCCAGGCCAGCGCCTTGATCGGCTGCAGTCGCCATACCCCAGCCAGATATCCGGCGGCCGAATCCGAATAGCCGTACTTGGCCTTGGACGCCGCGACCAGCCGCTGCGCAACTGACTTCGAGGGCGTTAGCCATTCGGCGGTGCCTTCGACGATGACCGCTGACTCCCCATCCTCCAGATGCAACGTCGCACGGCCATCGCGGCGCAGGTTGCGGATATGCACGGTCGCCGGGTCGCCGCCGAAGTAGCAACCGCCGTCGAGCCACATGCCATCGACTGGCACTACGTGTGGAGGGCCGTCGCGGCGCACGGTGGCGAGCCAGTAATGCAGCGAGTCGATCAACCGCTGTTCAACGACTGCCCAGTCAAGGATTCGGCTGGGTGACCCATAGCTGCTCGGCAGCCTCAGCTGTTCAGCCAAGGGCTGCACGGTTAGAGGTATTCCTCGATTGCTCCGAGTAGCACCGACTTCGATTTCGCGCCCTTGAACGCCTTCACCAGCTCGCCGCCGACGTAGACCTGGATCGTCGGCAGGCCGAGGACGTAGTTGTTGGCCGGCGTCACCGGATTGGTGTTGGTATCCATCTTGACGAACCGCACCTTGTCACCGTGCGCCTTCGCCAGCTCCTCAATGATCGGCGACACCTGCTTACACGGCCCGCACCAATCCGCCCAGAAGTCCACCATGACTGGCTTCTCGGACTTCAGGACGACATCAGCGAAGGTGGCATCGGTCACATCAGCTACTGCACCCATGGAAGCTCCTCTCTGCACCCTTCAGTGTGGCGGCGCCCGCTGACACTAATTGAAATCAGCTCGCTGCACCGGTAAGCAGAGCTTCGTCTGCGGCCACAGTCGCGTGGTCTCCGTGATGCAGCGCCGCCAGGTATCGCTCTGCGTCGAGGGCAGCCGCACAGCCGGTTCCGGCGGCCGTCACCGCCTGCCGGTAGGTACGGTCGACGAGGTCCCCGGACGCGAACACGCCGGGCAGGTTGGTTTTGGTGGATCGGCCGTCGGTGATCACATAGCCGTCGGAGTCCAGATGCACCTGGCCCTTCACCAGATCCGACCGGGGGTCGTGACCAATGGCGATGAACAGCCCAGAAACCGGAAGCTCACGTTCGGCACCGGTGATGGTGTCTTTCAAGGTGAGCGATGTCAGCGTCTTGTCGCCATGGATCTCGGTGACGACCGAGTTCCAGGCGAACTTGATCTTGGGATTCTTGAACGCCCGGGCAGCCATGATCTTGCTGGCTCGCAGCTCGTCACGGCGATGCACGATGGTCACTGACTTGGCGAATCGGGTCAAGAAGGTCGCCTCCTCAACAGCCGAGTCGCCACCACCAATGACGGCGATGTCCTTGTCACGGAAGAAGAAGCCGTCGCAGGTGGCACACCAGGAAACACCGTGCCCGGACAGCCGATCTTCGCCCTCGAGACCGAGCTTGCGGTATCCCGAGCCCATGGCCAAGATCACCGTACGCGCCGAGAAGGTGTTGCCGTAGCCGTCTTTGACGATCTTGATATCGCCGGTCAGATCCATCTCGACGGCGTCTGCGGTGAGCATCTCGGCACCGAATCGCTCGGCCTGAGCACGCATCTGGTCCATCAGCTCCGGACCCATGATGGCGTCGCGGAAACCCGGAAAGTTCTCCACCTCAGTGGTGGTCATCAAAGCGCCGCCGGCATCAATCTCACCCTCGAACACGAGCGGTTTGAGGTCGGCCCGGGCGGCGTAGATGGCGGCCGTATAGCCGGCCGGCCCGCTACCGACGATGATGACGTCCCGTACCGATTCGCTGCTCATAGTGCCCTTCATGAATGTACTGCTGTGGGCTGTAACCCTATCCGCCAAACGGCAACAGCCCCCTTGCTATTCCGAAGAGATGCCTCAGCGCGGCAGCACCGCGGAGGGGCCCGCTGCGGGTGTGCCACCCCCGCAGCCCGTCACCACGGTGACATGCATCGAGTCCCCAGACTCGGTGTATACGAGCAGCGCTGGCATCCCATCCACCGTGCTGGAGACGAGGCCGGTAATGCGTTCGTCGGTGACATGCCGGGCACACCCCCACGCCTGCGAGAAACGGTGTGGACTCAACCCCCCGCTGGCGCGTTCCAGCGCGCTGGCCTCGGCACCGAGATCCCGGCTGTTGACTGCGACAACAATCGGAGGCTCGTTGAGGCCGGCCCGCGCGCTGATGACGTACGCCCCAAAGCCGACGACCGCCGCGGCTGCCGCAGCCGCCAGCGCCGGAACCACCCAGCGAGACTTGCGCGGCTTGTCCAGGTCGGCGCCGAAGGTACCGAGCGTTGGTCGCGGCTGCCACCCGGAGGATGAGGCGCCGTTGCCGCGACCTATTGCTGGCGTGACAGCTCGATGGGCGCTTTCGGCAGCGACGACTCCGGAAAGGCGATGCGCAACCGGGTCCGGCATGGGCGGTGAGACGTCGGCTCGCAGGGTAGCCGTAACCTCGCGCAAGGCCTCCCAGTTAGCACGGCATTCCGCGCAGCCGGCGATGCGACTCAACGAAGGCCGCGCGGTCCGGATCAAGCAGGCCCTCGGCCGCGTCGGCCAACTCATCGATCGACAGATGCTGGGCGTTCACGGGAGCTGGGCTTTCATCGGATCAGGCCTCGGGTCTTCAGCCGCTCCGCGGTTTTGCGCGACCCCTTATCGAGCTGGGCCTGAGGCGCTTGACCCAGTATCCATGTGAAGAGGGCCGAATAGCCGCCCCGGAGCAGTGCAACCGGCGCGACGACACGTGTGGTTTCTCCGTCCTGACCTCGTACGGT
>JAICEV010000360.1 GCA_025923975.1 Propionibacteriaceae bacterium | reverse complement strand
CGGGTAGGAACCGCCGCGTCACGATACCGCCAAGAAGGACGACCTGACGTGTGGCGCATCCGAAAGCTGATGACCTCCGATCCGGTATGGATCGAGAGTTCGGCTAACCTCCTCGAGGCCGTACGACTGATGCGCGAGCACGACGTCGGTGGTTTGCCCGTGTGCGACAGCTCGGGCCAGGTCGTTGGTGTGATCAGTGATCGCACGGTACTGATGGCCTGGGCGAAGAGCGAACCAGGAGGGGCACACCATGTGATCGCCGGCTCGCTGGTGGACGGGAACCCCGTCACAGTCTCACCCGACGATTACGCCTCCTGGGCCCTCGAGCTGATGAGCGCCCACCGAGTGCGTCGCCTCCCGGTGGTGGAGAACGGCCGTCTTGTTGGAATCATTACCCAGACCGATCTGGCCCGCATGATGCCAGTCGACGACATGGGGCGACTGCTGCTTGATTTGGCAACCGCCTGATCGCCTCTCGGGGATAGTCGATCTTCCCTCGCGGCTGCCTTGGGTCGTTTTCGTGCTTGTGCTCGGAAACGTACCGGGTCGGGCCGGTGCAGGCGCTTTACGGCGCTTGTGCTCGGAAACGCACCCGGCCCACGGAGTCAGCGTCAGCAGGCAGCGAGATCTAGGACGCAGCGGGCAAGCTCTCCGGTACGCCGATGATCGTGCGCATCTTCAGCAGCAGTCGCGACAACAACCGTGAGACCTGCATTTGGCTGGTGCCGATCTCCTCCGCGATCTCGGACTGGGAGCGCTGCTCGAAGAATCGCAGCTGGATCAATCGCCGCTCGTCATCGTCGAGCTTTGCCAGCACCTCGTCGATGATCAACCGCGCCTCGGTACGGCCTATGTCCTCATCTGTCTCGTTCGAGCAGAAGCAGATCCCTCGCGACATCGCCGCATCGATCGAGGAGGCGCTGTAGCCCTGGCTTGCAAAACGGGCCTGTTGTACCGCGCGGACCGGCTCGCCCAGCTCGTCAGCGAGGTCTCGGGTACCGGGCACGGCGCCCATCTGTTGCACCAGAGTGGGCCACTGCCGCCAGATTGTCGAAGCCAGCTCCTGCGTCGGTCGCGGCGGGCGCACCACCCAACCATGATCACGAAAGTGTCGCTTGAGCACTCCGGTGATAGTCGGCACCGCGAAGCCCACGAACGAGCCTTGATGGGGATCGAACCGCTGACAAGCCTCGACTAGCCCGGTACAGGCGACCTGCAAAAGGTCTTCCTCATCCTCGCCGCGGTGTGAAAACCGGCGTGCCAGCGTCTCTGCCAGCCATATGTGGGAAGTGACCACTTCGTCGACGATCTGCTGACGTTCGGCCGGACCGGCAGTCTCGGCCTCAAGAAGGAGATCCTGTGTATGTTCGGCTAGCTCTTCGCGCGAGACCTGAGTAGGAGAAACTACGAAAGCTTCGGAGATCGGCATAAGCGCGACACCTCCGCGACGTTCCTGCGGGCGTGGCGCGCTTCTCGGCCACCTTTTGATGTAAGCAGCAGAGCCAGCTGAGAAGCAACCCCCTGAACTATCCAGAAAACGAAGAAGTCTCTGAGAAACGCAGTTGCATGTCACGCTCAATATCAACCGGGTTCGGTGTCAGTCTCCAGTGGGCGTAGCTGCTTGAGGGCGCTAAATGATCATGGATGTGATCCGTAACCCAAGCGCGCCCGGCCCGCCTCCCCGCCCGTGGATCACTCGGACAGGTTGATCCATGAGGAGGCGTTTTGATCCATGAGGAGGCGTTGGCTTTTCGGCCGATTGGGTATGTCGCAAACAGGGTGGCGATTGGCAACCTAGGATCCGCGCCACTCCAGGCCCCGTAGCTGAGAAGCCATGCTGCGGGGCCGTCCGTTTCCTTCATTGGACGGCTAGACTCACTTCTGGTTCTCTTACATCTCCGCCCTGTGTCTGCGGCTGACGTCATTGAGGTGGCGCATGGTCTCGACATCACAGCACACGGAGGCTGCCTCGGTCGTCGAGATGGCGAGCCTCGTTTCCCGAGTGGCCCAGTTGGAGGCCGAGAACTCACAACTGAGGGATGCGTTGACGCGACGGCAGCAGATCGGAGTGGCAACGGGACTGTTGGCACAGCGCTTTGCCGTCAGCCCCGAACGGGCCTGGTCGCTGCTCGTGCGTCTCTCGCAGAACAGTCATGTCAAGGTCCGGCAGATAGCACAAGCTGTGATCGATGTGCATTGCGGTCGGCTCGATCCTGTAAATCGCGAAATTCTCAGCTCGATTGAGAAGCTTTTGCCCGACGGCGTACGACTGGTCGAGACGGAAGGTGATGGACACCGGCCCCTGCGGGAGAATCCACGCTAATCCGGCTCGATAGGTTTGCACGCGAGACCACCATCGAGCACGGATGATCGCAACTTCGGAAGGCGGAGCCATCACCATGCTCCAGAATCGCGCGACCCATGGCGATTGATCCCGACGCCCTCGCGTCCAGCCTGCGCCGCCTCGCCGCACTGGGTGAGCCGGGCACGAGCGTTAAAGAAGCTTTGCGCCACGTGACCGAGGCGTGCGAGGACCTTTTCGGCGTCGCTGGCAGCGGCATCATGCTGGCCGACGAGCAGAACGTCCCGCGCTATGTCGCCGCGTCGGACGGGCCAGGTCGGATGCTCGAAGTTATAGAAAGTGCCACTGGTCAGGGCCCCTGCACTGAGGCTTTCGTCAACAACACCGTGGTGGCGAGCACCGATGTGACCGCGGAGGAGCGTTGGCCCGATCTGGCGAGCGCGATCCGCCCCTACGGCGTACGCGCAGTCCTAGGTTTGCCGGTACGCCTTGGTGCAGTGACCGTCGGAACGCTTGATGTGTACTATGACCGGCCACATGTCTGGGGGGACGACGAATGCCAGGCCCTGGGGCGCTACCGGGACGTCATCGAATCCACACTTGCCGCCGCCGTGGCGGCGCATAACGCCGGCGAGCTGGCCGCCCAGCTGCAGTACGCCTTGGACTATCGAGTGATCATCGAGCGGGGCGTCGGCTATCTGATGGCCCGCGACCAGGTGGATTCGATCACCGCGTTCGCCCGGCTCCGCAGAGCCGCCCGCGACACCCAGAGCAAGATCGGCGACGTAGCCCAACAGCTGGTGTCTAGCGGCCGCCTGCCGATGGAATCCCCTTGATGAGGCTAGCTGCGTAGCGTCTGACTGGGGTTGATACCGAATCGCCGCCGGTAGTCGATGGCGAAACGCCCAAGGTGGGTGAATCCCCAGCGCGCAGCCACTGCGGCCACGCTAGTGCCATCGCTAAGTTCGGCAATCTGCAGATCACGATGTGCGCGTTGCATTCGAACGCTGCGAAGATGAGCCAGCGGCGTGGTATCCAAATGCCGTCGGAATGCGGCCTGCAGACCGCGTGGGCTGAGCCGGGCGGCCATGGCAATCTCGTTAAGGGAGATCGGCTCGCCCGCATGCTCGTCGATGAACTCGAGCGCGCGACGAAGCGGCTGCGGCGTATCGCCGACGTAGGAGTCCGGTTCCGCACCCAGCGTTGAATTGGGGAAGCACGCCAGGACCGCACTGTTGACCAGCCAGCCCAACTCCCGGCGGGCCAGTGGAGCCGAATCCAGCAGTGGGCTGGCGCTGACGACGCCTTCCACGTGTCGGATGGTCTGGGACCAATGGCGTCCTGCTGCAGGCGTGATGGGTCGGGTGAAGTCGACCTCGACCCTTTCATGATCGACTAGCCATGTCGCATCACGTTGCAGATCCTCAAACCCGACCGTGGTCAGCGTGACGCTCACCGAGTTCCAGGCGGCTTGGTACGGCCGATCAGGTGGCAACAGAAAACAATCGCCAGATTGTAGGCTGACAATCTCCCCACCTGTGTCGATTCGTACCGGATTGCCTTCTCGATGCTCGACGATCGAAAGATTCTGCAGACCATCAAAGACGTCGACGTTCACGGCCATCGAGTGCGCCATGCGCCCGAAAGTCATTCCGTCGAATCGGATGATGTCGCATGAGAAGACGAAATCGTCGGTGCTTCCGGAGATCCTGACGTCGTGGTCCGCATAGGCCTTACGCAGCCACGCGTGCGCCTCGTCAGGGTCGTGGCTCCGGAACTCTTCGTGGTCGACGGTTTGGATCTG
>JAICEV010000359.1 GCA_025923975.1 Propionibacteriaceae bacterium | reverse complement strand
GCTTGCAGCCAATACCCCGCGTAGCGATCGCACGATTGAGGATCCTTCCACGAAGGTTCCGAGCGATATTCGGCCCCCAGAAGCCCGATCACGGCAACTGGGCGCTGAGTGCCCCGTCGTCGAGCAACCCGGCTGACGTCGCACTCCACCGATGAGTGCGTCGCTTGGCTTAGCTGGAACGGTCAGCTGGCGGGAATGTTGTGATTGAGCCGGAAAAGGTTGTCAGGGTCGTACGTGCGCTTCACCGACTGCAGGCGTCCTAGGTTCTCACCAAACGTATCCCTGACAGACTGGTCCCCCTCTTCATACAGGCCGGGGAAGTTGAAGTACTCGCGATCACTGGAGAATGGCTCGAGCACACGAAAGACCTCCCTCCCCCATTCGATGCATGCTGCGTCATCCTCCGGGCTCTCCCAGTTGGCCTCGATTCCGATGAGATACGGCGCGGAGCGATCACCGAACGCGGTGTTCTGTGGTGGTACGCGGCTGAGGGCCCCACCGAGTTGCCAAACATCCAGGGTGGAGTGGTGTGACGGACTGGCTTCGTTGAGCCGGATGAGGGCGTCCATCGCCTCTGCAGACAATTCGTTGAGGTACCTGGACTTCCAGTAGTAGCGCATCTCATGGGCCGGGTAATCGGCGTCGAAGAAACGTTGCACCTCAAGGTAGGGAGTCACCGCACTCAGATCAGCGATTGGTGAGCCGTAGTCCCGCAACGACTGCAACGCTGCTTCACCCTCCCCCGCATCCCCCGCATACATCGCGAGGTAAACGACTATCGGTGCACCGTGATGCTCGGCGGGAATCTCATCAATCTCTGGCGCATGCCAAAGGATGGCGAAGGAACTGATTTCATCCGATGCTTCTTGGCTCCATTCGCGGTAGAACTGCAGTGCTGCCCGAGCGTCCCTTCCCGTGCCGGGATGAATGACGAAGGCGAAGAACACCTCCGGGCCGACCGGATACGCCCGGAACTCGAATGAGGTGACAACACCAAAGTTGCCGCCGCCGCCCTGCAACGCCCATAGCAAGTCGGCGTTGTTTTCGCTACTTGCTGTGACGAGTTCACCGTTTGCAGTTACGACATCGGCGGACATGAGATTGTCGCAGCTAAGTCCGTGTTTGCGGCGGAGCCAACCGATGCCCCCTGCCAGCGTCAGACCAGCGATTCCCGTCTCGGTGACGACGCCCATGGGCACGGCCAGCCCGAATGCCTGCGACTCGTGGTCAAGTTCACCAATGGTGACGCCACCTTCTGCCCGGACCGTCCGGGCGAGGGGATCGACTCGGACACCCTTCATAAGGGATAGGTCAATCACCAGCCCGCCGTCGCACACCGCATTTCCAGCAGCATTGTGGCCGCCACCTCGGACGGCAACGAGCAGATCATGCTCCCCGGCGAAGTTCACAGATGTGACGACGTCCGCGACACCCGCACATTGGACGATAAGCGCTGGGTGTCTGTCGACCATGCCGTTCCACACGGCCCGGGCATCGTCATAGTCCACGTCCGAGGGCCGCACCAACCGACCTCGCAACACTTCCGCCAGAGCCGTGATGGCCTCGTCGGCAACCGTTGTGGCCTGCCCGTCACGCATACGCAATTCGGTCTGAGACACTGCATCTCCGTCCAGGCGCTTGGTCGACACGACTCACCCCAGCCTATGGGGAGCGGTTCCTTGCGCTCTCGCGGTCAGGTCGAGCAGACTGAGCTTGAGTTATTTCGGGCAGCGCCTCCTCAGGAGGGTGTCCTTTGTCCGCATCCAAGCCGAGCGCTGAGGACCACAGCAAGCTGCTGCGCGACTACGCCGACGCCACCGAGCAGTTCAGAGCCACCAACGAGGTCCTCACCGCGCTCGGCCGGTCGACCTCCGACCCCGACGCGGTGCTCGACACCGTCGTCGAAAGCGCTCGGCGGCTCTGCCGGTCCCCGGTCGCCGCGATCTACCTGATCGAAGGTGGCACCTTCCGGCTGGCGTCCTCCGTCGGTCTATCGGAGGAGTTCGTCCGCAACGTGACCGACTTCCCGATGGAGGTGAACCGTGGCACGGTGATCGGGCGGGCGGCCGTAGAACGCCGGGTTCAGAAGGTCAGCGACGTGCTCACCGACACCGAATTCGCGCGCAGCGACGTGCAGCAGACGGGCGGCATCCGAAGCTCGATGTCGGCGCCGCTGCTGCTCGACGGCGAAGTAGTTGGAGGCCTTTCCCTGTACCGCACTGAGGTCGACCCCTTCGACTCCAGGGAGGAGGCGCTGCTGGAAGCCTTTGCCGCGCAGGCGGCCGTCGTGGTCCACAATGTCCACCTGGTGAGGGCGCTGGAGGAGCGGGGTGCGGAGCTGGCTCGACGGGTCGAGCAGATGCAGGCCTTGAGCGACGTCGGCCAGATGGTCGGCTCCAGTCTGGTGCTCGACGAGGTGCTGTCCAACATCATAAAGAACGCGGTTCGCTTCTCCGGTTGCGACGGCGGTTCGGTGATGGAGTACGTCGAGGAACAGCGCTGCTTCACAGTCCGCAGCGCGTACGCGAGCAGTCCCGAGCTGCTGGCGCGACTGCGCACTACCCGGATCGAACTGGAAAGCACCCTGGTCGGCAGGGCGGCGCGGGAAGGCCACCCCATCGCCGTCTCGAGCCTGGACCTGGTCGAGCTCGACCCCCACCTCCAGGTCCTGTACGACGACGGCTGGCGGTCCGTGCTCGCCGTCCCGGTTCTTCGCGATGACCACATCATTGGTGCTCTGGTGGTCCGTCGTCGCACGCCTGGAGAGTTTTCCGAGGAGACGTTGGAGTTCCTGGCGACCTTTGCCAGTCAGTCGGCGATGGCGGTCTACAACGCCCAGCTGTTCCGCGAGCTGGAGCAGAAGAGCGCTGAACTGCAGGTGATGAGCCAGCACAAGTCCGATTTCCTGGCCAGCATGTCGCACGAGCTGCGGACCCCGCTGAACGCTGTGATCGGATTCTCTGAGGTGCTGCTGGAACGCCTCTTCGGTGAGCTCAACGACCGGCAGGACGAGTACATCCGGGACATCCTGAGCTCGGGGAAGCACCTACTCGCCCTGCTCAATGAGATCCTCGACCTGTCGAAGGTCGAAGCCGGTCGAATGGAGCTTGAGATCTCCACAGTCTCGGTGCCGGCGGCGATCGAGTATGCGATCTCGATGGTGCGCGAGCGGGCGGCCCGGCACCGGATCACGATCAACTCCGCGGGTGCAGAGACCATCGACCAGATCGAGGCCGACGAGTTGCGACTGCGTCAGGTCCTGGTGAACCTGCTGAGCAACGCGGTCAAGTTCACTCCCGATGGCGGACGGGTCGACGTCATGGCTGAGCCGGTCGGCAACGAGCTGGTGATCACCGTCCGCGACAACGGTCCCGGCATCGCGCGAGAGGACTGGGAACCGATCTTCGAGTCGTTCCAGCAAGGTCGTCGCGGTGCCCCGAGCGAGGAGGGGACCGGGCTCGGACTGACGCTCTGCCGCAAGATCATGACCTTGCTGGGTGGGCGAATTTGGCTCGAGTCCGAGGTCGGAGTGGGAAGTGCCTTCCACGTGGCCATGCCGTTCGAGCGGACCATGGCCGAAGCAAGTGCCGGCACGGGCGAGCAGGTCGACGGCCGCCGATCCGTGGTGATCATTGATGACGACCGGGCATCGCAGGAGCTGCTGACGGCTTACCTGGTTGGGACCGGCGTACAGGTTGTCCGCGCACGTGACGGAATCGACGGCCTCGAGGAGATCCGCCGACGACAGCCCGCAGCCGTGGTGCTGGACATTCTGCTGCCCGGCATGGATGGATGGACCGTGCTCGATGAGCTGCGCAGCGACGTGACCACCCGAGACGTGCCGGTGATCATCGTGTCGATCCTGGATGAGAAGTCGCGCGGGCTGGCTCGCGGTGCGGCCAGCTACCTGACCAAGCCGGTGAGCCGGGACGACCTGATCGAGGCCCTGCGCAACGTAAAGGTATTGAACGCATGAGCTCGGCGCGGGTCCTGATCGTGGAGGACAACCCACTCAACCTCAAGCTGGTGCGGGACGTGCTACTGAATGCCGGCTTCGGCGTGATCGAGGCACGAACAGGCGAGGAAGGGGTGGCGCGCGCCCAGGACAGCAAACCGGACGTGATCTTGATGGATCT
>JAICEV010000358.1 GCA_025923975.1 Propionibacteriaceae bacterium | reverse complement strand
TCACCGAAGATCGTATGCCGGCGGTTGAGATGCGGCTGCGGACCGACGGTGATGAAGAACTGCGAACCATTGGTGCCGGGGCCGGCGTTGGCCATGGCCAGCAGATACGGCTTGTTGAAGACCAAATCGGGATGAAACTCATCACCGAACTTGTAACCCGGACCACCGGTGCCGGTCCCAAGCGGGCAACCGCCCTGGATCATGAAGCCGTCGATCACCCGATGGAAGGTGAGCCCGTCGTAGAAGTTGCCGGTCTTTGTGGCCCCGGTCCTGGCATCGGCGTACTCCTTGGTGCCTGAGGCGAGGCCTACGAAGTTTTCCACTGTCTTGGGAGCTTGATCACCAAAGAGCACCAGGTTGATGTCGCCATGGTTGGTGTGCAGGGTTGCAGTCTGATGTGCCACTTCGAGGCACCTTTCTGTTGTGATCATCGTCTGGACTTGGTCCGGCAGCCATCCTGTCAGACCACACAAGATGGCGATACGGTGGGAAATGCTCCACCGGGGAGCATGAGGTTTCTCACAACGGAGGAAACGTGTTCAAGAGTTCCCGCCGCGCGGAAGCCGCCCGAAAGCAGGCTGCGCCAGCCGCCGAGGATTTCGTCCACTCGGCCGCTGATCATGTCGGACCGCTGGTCCACTCCGCAGCTGATCGAGTAGGGCCGCTCGCGCAGACCGCCGCCACTCGAGTCGGGCCGCTTGCAGAAGCCGCCGCCGACCGAATCGGCGCGGCAGCTGACAAGGTGTCACCGCTAGCCCACTCAGCAGCGGATCGGCTGGGACCGCTGGCCCAATCGGCCGCAGAGCGGGTTGGTCCGGTCACTCACGGCGCTGCGGATCGGATAGCGCCGCTGGCCCATTCGGCTGCGGATCGCATCGCTCCTTTGGCAACTGGAGCCGTCGGCCGAGTCTCGCCGTACGCACAGCAGGCGGCTGGCCTAGTTTCCCCGTACGCGCACCAGGCCGCCGAGCGGATCGCGCCGATCGCCACCTCAGCCAAGCAACGTGGCGCTCGCGTCGCTCACGACGCGGTCGAAAGGTTCGGACCAGCTATCGATGAGGCACTCGAGCGGGTCAACCCCGCCGTCGAGGCGGCACGCGGGAAGGTGTCCGGCGAGATACTGCCCAAGCTCAGCGAGGCCCTGAGCGCGGCCGCAGGTACGCCGGTCGTCGTAGAAGTGAAGAAGCGCGGCAAGGCCGCGGTTGCCGCAGCAAAGGGGGAGTTGGAGTTGCCGGAGGAAAAGAAAAAGAAGAAGAGTCGCTGGTTCGTGCGGCTCGCCATTGTCGCAGCGATCGCAGGAGCTGCGGTGGTCGTCGTTCGCAAGTTCCTTGGCTCAAAGGACTCCGATTGGCAGGCTGCTCGCCCTACAACGCCGTACACGCCGTCGCAACAAGCGACGGGCGCGGGCAGCGCGGCCGCGGCCGCTCCCACTGTCGATGACACTGACGATTCGGGCGAGGATCCCCAGGGCGGGATGTCGGCGCATTTGATGAATCTGGAAGCGGACGGAGAGGCGTTCCCGGATCATCCTGCTGAGGGTGGTGACTTCGACGAAGGCCCCGCTGACACGACAACTCTTGTCGAAGAAGCTCCGGCCGATCTGACCACTCGCGTCGACGAAGCGTTCGATGAGGCAGCCGCCAGGATCACCGACGGAGCTCCTGCTGAGACAACGACCATCGACGAGGAGACGCCGGCCTATACCACGACCGTCGACGAGTCCTCCGTCGGAACTGCGGCCGCCGACGAAGCACTGGCCGGGCAGACTCCGGTCAGCGACGAGGGTGCGGTGCTCGGCCAGACGGCTGCTGCTCCGGAAGGGGCAAGGCCGAGATATGAGGGCGAGGGTGTCTACATCGGAAGCGAACCGCCCGAGGGCTTCACCATCAAAGGCAATGAGCGGTCAATGAAGTATCACGTGCCAGAGTCAGCCGGCTACAGCCGCACCGTTGCCGAAGTTTGGTTCAACAGCGAGGAGGCGGCCCAGAACGCGGGCTTCGTCCGCGCCCAGCGCTAGCTCATTCGCACGGGTCAAACGCAGCACCGCGGGAACTTTGACGGTCGTCGGCAGCCTGCTCAGGAAAACCATGCGACTTTGCAGCGAACGTTAACATCCGGCCCCTTCGCGAGGCCTTCTCCAAGTAGAGGGCTTCGACGAAGGGGACGTGGGCATGGCGGTGCTCGCCAGAACAGACGACGTTGGCGATCAATGGGTGGATGCGAGGCCATTTCGAGCCCAGCTTCGCTATCTGATGGCAAGTGGTTCGCTCAGTGCTGACGATGTGGCCGCCGTGGCCGGTATCTCGGCCCGATTGGCCGACCGTCTGCTCCATGGCCGAGACGGTCGCCCGCTGCGCCGGATCAGCGCCGACACCGCCCGTCGGCTGATCCAGATCTCGGACCAGCAGGTTCAGGCGCTGCGCCGGATTATGGTGCCCGCTGCCGCAGCGAGACTGCAGCTGCGTCGCCTTTATCGCGCGGGCTTGGAGCATCCCGCCATCGCTGACCGGATACGCGTCACTGTTCCGGAGCTGGTCGAGTTGGCCGCCGGCGCCGATACCTGTTCGCTGCTGCTCACGGTTCGGCTTACTGCCGCGGCCCGCGCCGAGGAAAGCTGGCGATATCGCAAACAGCCTGGCACACCAGCCATTGAGAATGCTGCATGTGAGCGCCCAAGCTGCGGGTGGCACGACATTAGGATCGCCGGGTGATCAAGGACGGCATGGCGGCAGCGGTCATCGCTGTCACGATCGCCGCGGTCTCTGCTTTGCTGGTACGGCCGCTGCTCCGGCGACTTCCAGAGCCGACACCCGGAGATGGAAAGCCGATCTACCGCGACCTAGCCACCACCCGCTTTCTGCTCGTCTGCGGGGCCTTGGCGGGGATCGCGGGTGCCATCGGCTGGCTAAGCCTGCCACGCTACGCCCAGCCGATGTGGTCGGTGCTGGCCATCCTGGGCGTACTGCTCGCCGCGATCGATGCACGCACCGGCGGGCTGCCTTTGAAGCTTACCCGCACTGCCTGGATTGCGATGGCGGTGGCCGCACTGCTGGCGGTCTTCCTGGGCGGAGGTTTCTGGGTCACGGCGCGAGCTGTCGCCGGAGCGGCAATCGCCGGAGGGCTCTACCTGCTGGTCTGGCTGCTCTCACAAGGCGGCTTTGGCTTCGGAGACGTGCGGTTTGCGCCATTGCTCGGAGCAGCTGCAGCTGCCGGCTCATGGATGTTGCTGTGGTGGACCCTGCTGCTTGGCACCGTGGCAGGCGGGCTGGTGGGTGTGCTGCGACTCGCACAGGGTCGGCGGGAGGCATTCCCGTACGCACCGTCGATGCTGGTCGGTGCCTACGCCGCCTGTCTGGTCACCATGATCAGCTAACGATGCTCGGTTGCTCAACTCCGAGAACGTAGAGCGCAGCACGCGCGTACGCGTCGGCGGCATCGAGCTCTGCTTCAGTGTGGTAAGCCCTGCCAGGACCGCTGACCGTCACCACGAAGCCTCCAGCCGAAGAATCCAAAGACATGAAATAGTCCCCAAGCAGCTCGCGCAGCTGGTTTTCCCGAGGCAGCCATACCACGCCGTCGGACTCCACAGAGTCGAGCGCCCACTCGACCGTCCCGTTGAAGTGGAAGCGCGATTCCCCGCCCGACTCGACCAGCTCGACGACCATGTCGCTGATGATGAAGACAGAGTCGGCGATCTCCGGCCGGGGGATGAAGAACATGTCTCCGTTCGCCGGCTTCCATGAGACGTGCGGAGCGAGCCGGCTCGCCAGTTCGCGGGAGATCACGGGTGCAGTATGTCGCGCTGGACAAGGGCAGTGGTAATGCGCTTTGCGAGCAGGCACTGTTCCCAGGCCCGCATAGGCTCAAAGGCGTGACCGTCGCGCCGAGACCTGGGTGGTACCCAGACCCCGCAGGCGCGACTGGACTCTACCGCTGGTGGGATGGCAGCGGCTGGGCCGAGGTGACCAGCGACTCAGCCCAGGCACCGCCGCCGGTACCGGTCGGGATTGCTGATGCAGCCGAAAGTGCAGCACCTCTACGCGGTGCCTCGCCCCTGCGGGTCGCCGTTGTTCTCTCCCTCGGATTTGCACTGTTCGTCAGTGCGTCGATCGGTCTCGGTCTGGCGATCTGGCGTGATCCATCG
>JAICEV010000357.1 GCA_025923975.1 Propionibacteriaceae bacterium | reverse complement strand
GACGGTGGCAGGCCCGTGGCGGCACGGCCGACAGCATGGAGCTCATGGTCGTTGTCGGCCTGCCATTCGGCATCGTCGGCGCGCGTCTCTACCACGTGATCACCGACTATCAGCTGTACTTCGGCCCAGGCCGGCAGCCGTTAGACGCGCTCAAGATCTGGCAAGGAGGCCTCGGGGTTTGGGGAGCAATCGCGTTCGGCCTTCTCGGCGGATACCTGGTAGCACGGCGTCGCAAGATCGCCTTCCCGGCGGTGCTCGATGCCATAGCACCTGCCATCCTGGTGGCCCAAGCCATCGGGAGGCTCGGCAATTGGTTTAACCAGGAGTTGTTCGGCCGTCCCACCACATTGCCGTGGGGACTGGAAATCGCACCGCAGTATCGCCCGGATGGCTACGGCCAGTTCGCTACATTCCACCCGACTTTCCTGTACGAGATGCTGTGGAATCTCGCTGCGGCGGTTCTGCTGGTCTGGCTGGACCGACGGTTCCGGCTCGGCCACGGCAAGGTCTTCGCGCTCTACGTCTTGCTGTACTGCGCCGGGCGATTCTGGATCGAGGCACTGCGGATTGACACGGTCAATGAAATCGGCGGATTCCGCCTCAACAACTACACCGCGCTGATCGGCTTTGTGGTCGCGCTCGTTTGGCTCATTTGGCTGATCCGTAACCGACCGGGTCGCGAAGAGGTTGTCGAGGGCATAGGACTGGGTGCTGAATCTGTCGCGAAAGACAGCACGGCTGAGACATTTTCCACTCACGCTGCGGTTGAGACAGACGAGTTGCCGGATGACGGCGTGGCAGACCCTGCAGCAACCAAGGATCACACCTCAAGGCCGTAGTTTTCACGTTCCACGATTCCCTGTAGGTGCGTTACCCTTTCCATCAACTTTGGGCCAATGTTGTCCCGCAAGCACTGCAGCGTGCACGTTCGCCCTGAAGCCGTGCTGCTCAGCCGTTACCTGTGGCAGAGAGGCCCCCGGCTCTGTTCACCGGCTTCACGACGGGAGTTTGTCCATGACAACTAGTCATGCCCTTTCGAAGGTCCGCAAGGCTGAGGGCCTCTACGATCCGGCGTTTGAGCATGATGCGTGCGGCGTCGCCTTCGTCGCGACCCTGACGGGAATCCCTAGCCACGACATCATCGCCCAAGGTCTGCAGGCCTTACGCAATCTGGACCACCGCGGCGCGGTTGGGGCGGACCCGAAGACCGGCGACGGCGCCGGCATGTTGCTGCAGATTCCTGACGGTTTTTTCCGCAGTGAGGTCGATTTCGAGCTACCCCGCCAAGGCGCGTACGCGGTTGGCAACGCGTTCCTTCCGACAGATCCCGAGCTGGCCGCAAAGGCGAAGGCCAGCATCGAGCAGATTGCATCGGAAGAGAACCTGGCAGTCCTCGGCTGGCGTCCGGTCCCCACCAGCGACGCCTCTCTCAGCGACCTCACTAGGTCGAACATGCCGCATTTCGAGCAGTTGTTCATCACTGCCAAGGGCGTCCCGCTGATGGGCATCGCGCTGGACAGGCGCGCCTACTGTCTGCGTCGCAGAGCCCAGCACGAAACCGGCATCTACTTTGCGTCCTTGTCGTGTCGCACCATCGTCTATAAGGGCATGTTGACCACCGCGCAGCTGCCCCAGGTCTTCCCGGAGCTGTTGGACGAGCGGATGGCGAGCGCGGTCGTGGTGGTTCATTCGCGCTTCTCAACTAACACCTTCCCGGCCTGGGAACTGGCTCACCCGTACCGAATGGTCGCCCACAACGGTGAGATCAACACTGTGATGGGCAACCGGAACTGGATGCGTGCCCGAGAGGCGTTGCTGGTCAGTGATGTCATTCCCGGCGACCTGGAGCGATTGTTCCCGATCTGTACGCCGGACGCGTCTGACTCGGCCTCGTTCGACGAGGTGGTGGAGCTGCTCAACCTCGGTGGTCGATCCCTACCACACGCGATGCTGATGATGATCCCTGAAGCCTGGGAGAACAACCATCAGATGGATCCGGCTCGCCGGGACTTCTACGCCTTCCACTCCTGCCTGATGGAGCCGTGGGATGGGCCTGCGGCCGTGGTCTTCACCGATGGCAACGTGGTGGGTGGCGTGCTGGACCGAAACGGTCTACGTCCCGGACGTTTCTGGGTGACCGACGACGGCTTGGTGGTGCTGGCGTCAGAGACCGGCGTACTGGACATTCCGCAGCACAAGATCGTGCAGAAAGGCCGGCTGCAACCAGGCCGGATGTTCCTAGTTGATCTTGGTCAGCACCGGATCATCTCCGATGAGGAGATCAAGGCCCAGCTGGCAGCGGCTGCACCATACGGTGAGTGGCTGGTCGGGGGCAGGATCCTGCTGTCGGATCTGCCTGACAGGGATCATGTGGTGCACACCCACGCATCGGTCACTCGTCGCCAGCAAGTGTTCGGCTATACCGAGGAGGAATTACGGCTGATCTTGGCGCCAATGGCCTCCACCGGTGTTGAACCGCTCGGTTCCATGGGCACTGATACGCCGCTAGCGGCACTCAGTGATAAGCCGCGCCTGCTCTTTGACTACTTCTCCCAGCTCTTCGCGCAGGTGACCAACCCCCCGCTGGATGCAATTCGCGAGGAGTTGGTGACATCGCTGTACAACACGATCGGTCCGGAATGTAACCTGCTCGATCCCGGTCCGGCTTCGTGTCGCCGGTTGGTGCTGCCGTTTCCGGTGCTGGATGACGATGCCCTCAGCAAGATCGTCAAGATCAACCGTGAGGGCGACCTTCCCGGATACCAGACGTACGTGGCCAGCGGCTTGTATGAGGTGGATGGCGGAGCCGCGGCCCTGACGGCCAGGCTGGACGAACTGTGCGCCGAGATCTCGGGGGCTATCGCCAATGGCGCCCGCATCATTGTGCTGTCCGATCGGCACTCCAACGCAGAGCTGGCACCGATCCCTTCACTGCTGTTGACCGCGGCAGTCCACCACCATCTGGTCCGGGAGAAGTCTCGGACGCAGGTCGGGTTGATCGTGGAGGCCGGTGATGTGCGCGAGGTGCACCACGTCGCACTTCTCATCGGTTACGGCGCGGCCGCGGTGAATCCCTATCTCGCCATCGAATCGGTTGAGGATTTGGCGCGCCACCGGGTCTATACCAGCGTCGAGCCGGAGAAGGCGGTTAGCAACGTCATCAAGGCACTCGGTAAGGGTGTGCTCAAGGTCATGAGCAAGATGGGTGTCTCAACCGTCGCCTCCTATACCGGGGCCCAGATCTTCGAGGCGCTCGGTCTGTCCCGAGAAGTGGTTGACCGCTACTTCACCGGCACGACGAGCAAGCTTGGCGGCGTCACGCTGGAGCAGATTGCAGAAGAGGTGCGCAAGCGCCACCTGACGGCGTACCCGCTGGACGGAATCCCGCTGGCACACCGGCTATTGGCCGTCGGTGGCGAGTACCAGTGGCGTCGCGAGGGCGAGCCGCACCTCTTCGATCCCGAGACGGTTTTCCGGCTGCAACACTCAACTCGCTCCGGGCGCTACGACATTTTCAAGCAGTACACCCACCACATCGACGCCCAATCCGAGCGGCTGATGACCCTCCGCGGATTGTTGAGGTTCAACTCCGACCGGAAGCCGATTCCGATCGAGGAGGTCGAGCCGGTCAGCGAGAGTGTCAAGCGCTTCTCCACAGGAGCGATGTCGTACGGCTCCATCAGCAAGGAGGCGCACGAGACGCTGGCCATCGCCATGAACAGAATCGGCGGCAGGTCCAACACCGGTGAGGGCGGGGAGGACAAGGATCGCCTTTACGACCCGGAACGGCGTAGTGCGGTCAAGCAGGTCGCCTCGGGCCGATTCGGTGTGACGAGCCTCTACCTCACGGAGGCCGACGACATCCAGATCAAGCTCGCCCAGGGCGCCAAGCCGGGGGAGGGCGGCCAGCTGCCCCCCACGAAGGTGTACCCGTGGGTCGCCCGGACGCGCCATGCGACGGCGGGCGTCGGGCTGATCGCCCCGCCCCCGCACCACGACATCTACTCGATCGAGGATCTCAAGCAGCTCATCTTCGACGTCAAGCGCGCCAACCCCGAGGCCCGCGTCCACGTCAAGCTCGTCTCGCAATCGGGCATCGGCGCGGTCGCCGCCGGCGTGACGAAGGCCCTCGCCGACGTCGTGCTCGTC
>JAICEV010000356.1 GCA_025923975.1 Propionibacteriaceae bacterium | reverse complement strand
GGCGATGCTCTGGCGCAACATGGCCGCGATGGCCACGGAGGAGATGCTCCGGGCCAACCCCATCGACGGCGTCGTCCTCCTCGGCGGCTGCGATAAGACCATCCCGTCGCTGCTCATGGCCGCGGCCTCGGTCGACCTCCCCGCCGTCGTGGTCCCGGGCGGCCCGATGCTCACCGGAACGTTCCGCGGTGTGCCCCTCGGCTGCGGCACCGACGTCTGGCGGCTGTCGGAGGAGGTGCGGGCCGGCACCCTGTCTTCGGAGCAGTTCACCCGCTCGGAGTCGGCCATGATTCGCAGCCGCGGGCACTGCAACACCATGGGAACCGCATCCACCATGGCGCTTGCCGCAGAGGCGCTCGGCACGGTTCTCCCGGGCGTCGCCGGGACCCCCGCACCGGACAGCCGCTTGCTGGAGGCCGCCCACGCCACCGGGCGGTTGGTCGTGGAGATGGTGGTAGCCGACCGACGGCCGAGCACCTTCCTGACCCGAGCCTCGTTCGGCAACGCAATCGTGACACTGGCTGCGGTCGGCGGATCCACCAACGCTGTCGTTCACCTGCTGGCGATTGCTGGGCGGCTGGGGATCGATCTCACACTTGACGATTTCGACCGGATTGGCTCACACGTGCCGCTGCTGGTCGACCTGCAGCCCGCGGGCCGGTTCCTGATGGATGACTTCTTCCGGGCCGGCGGGCTGCTCGCAGTTTTGCGGGAGGTACGCGATCTGCTCGACCCCACTGCCCTCACCGTCACCGGGCGTCGACTCGTCGACTACCTGGACGCCGCTGCCATCTTTGACCCAGAAGTGATCCGGCCTCGAGATCATCCGCTACTGACCGAAGGCGGCATCGCTGTGCTACGCGGCAACCTCGCTCCAGCCGGTGCCATCATCAAACCCGCAGCTGCCTCCCCGCACCTCACCCAGCACCGCGGACGCGCTCTGGTCTTCGACAGCATCGAGGACTTCCACGCCCGCATCGACGATCCTGAGCTCGATGTCGATGCCAACACCATGCTCGTGCTGCGTGGCTGCGGCCCCAAGGGCTATCCCGGGATGCCGGAAGTTTCCAACATGCCACTGCCGAAGAAACTGCTCGCACAAGGCGTACGCGACATGGTGCGTATCTGCGACGGCCGGATGAGCGGCACTGCCTACGGAACCGTTGTGCTGCATGTCGCCCCCGAGGCAGCAGCCGGCGGACCGCTGGCAGTAGTGCAGACCGGAGATGAGATCACTCTCGACGTACCCGGCAGAACCTTGACGCTAGAGGTGCCGGAGGAGGAGCTACGACGCCGCCGGCCCAACAGCAGCACCCTCGCCGGCTTCGCCAACCCCGCCCGCGGCTGGGAGCGGCTCTATATCGACCACGTCCAGCAAGCCGACACCGGCGCCGACCTCGACTTCCTTGTCGGCGCCACCGGACATCGAGTGAGCCGCGAGTCGCACTAGCAGCTAGGAGTCGATCTCATCCTCGCCGAGGTACTCAGCTCCGACATCTGGGGCGGATGCTGCCATCCTGGGACCGCTCGGCATGAAGCTGAAATAGTCAGGCTGCAGGTGCTGGATGTCGGTCATGAGCCAGAGCCATCCGGTCTCCCGGCTGAACCTCATCGAGAGCACTCCTGTGTTGTCCCACCAGCCGAGCCTGGTGAATCCGCGATACGAAGCCAGCTGGTGCTCCGGTGTGTCCAACCCAGCCACTGCGGTGAACATCAAGTGGGCGAGCCAAACCTTCAAGATGCCGCCGTGGGCGACGACCACAATGAGCCTCTCAGGCCGTGCCTCGAGATATCGGCGGATCTCCTCTGCCCGCCGCCAAAGGTCGTAGAGGTTCTCCTCGTCGGAGTAATGGCCGTCCGGTTGGTCGGCGACTGCCAGCGCAGCATGCTGGATCTCCCGCGCCCGATGGTCGTGGAACGGCAGCCCTTGTAGCTCGCTGGGGACGTCGATCTCTCGCAGCAGCGAAGGATAGTCCCGGAGATCAGGATCGTCCGCCGGCAGGTCGACCCACGAAGAATCCTTCCAGACCGGGACGATGTGAGAGACCCCTGTCGCCTTGGCGATCGCGCCTGCGGTGCTGCGGGCACGTAAGTAACTGCTGCTGATGATGAGGTCGACGGGCAAGGCCGCAAGGCGTTCCGCGAGCCGACTAGCGTCCTCGGTGCCTAGCGGGGTTAGTGGGTCCGAGTCGTACTGGTTGCCAGCCTGAAAGGTGTTGGTGGCGTTCGTTTCACTCTCGCCGTGGCGAATCACGATGAATTGCTGGTAATCGGTCATGTCGCCGCCTTATCCACGATCGTGCGGATGAACTCGTGGGTGACCTCAACGTCAATGGTGTCCGTGTCGCTGTCGTCTTGCCGGTGTTCGGCCTGGAGTATGGCTTGTACGAGCTGTGCGGTCAGCAGCGACTCCTCCGCGACGTGATCGGGATAGGACTCCCAGAATCCGGCCAGCAGCTCGCGGTCGCGGGTGAGGGGTTCTGGTGGCACGCCCTCACGGCGATGGCGAATCTCGTTGAATGCAGCGTTGTTCATCATCGGTGCGATGTCCCACGACGGGTCACCGCTAAGTGGGTTGGGATCGAAAAGCCCGACTGTGATCGGGCGATAGCTACATACCCCGACGTTTCGGATCGTCACGTCACCGTGCAAAAAACGGCCCTCGGCAACGAAGGAGCAGGACCGTATAAAGCTGCCCACTGCCTGAATTTGATCATCGTCGATGCCGAGTTGTTGAACGAAGTCGGCATGGAGCACAAAGAAGGCTTCAAGGTAAGCGCTCCAACTGTCATAGGTACGCTCGCTCCCTGGCGAATCTGCGAAGTTGCCAAAGCCAGTCTCGTCAACCGCCTGATGCATGCGGTGCAGTTCGACACCGACCGCCCTCCCCAGCTCTCGGGCGCTTTCCGGCGACCGTTCGAGGTAGTCGTTGGCGGTTTCCACGACGTCGCCGTCGTCATTCTTCAGAGCAGGGAGGAGCAGGTACTTGATCGCGGGCTCCTCCGACGACGGCACAGTGCCCAGTCCCAAAACCTCGGGAACACGTTCGGTGTATGGCTTCCAGGCCCGAAGCGCTCTGGCCTCCGCTTCGAGGCCTTCGCTGTTCAGTTTGACGACGACATCCCGATCCGGGCACTTCACCAGGTAGGTAGCCGCGTCGACCCCGCCCCCCATGGAGACGACTTGATCATCACTCAGCTGATCAAGGCCCGGCAGGTCATCGAACTCCCCGCTCTCATCGATCACCCATCTCAGATGGGCCTCAGCCTTCTCCCGCAACTCCTCCTGGGAAGTGGATTCGTCGGCGGAGGAAGCTTGCTCAGGGTTACCCACGGGCAGCAAGCGTAAGTGACCGGGTACGTGATCAGTTAGCGAGCGCCGCGTACCGCGAGCAGTGCCTCGACCGCATCCAGCCAAGCGGTGTAGTAGGCGGTTGCCGCCGACTCCCCGGGCATCGGCACGTGGGCGTCGATCGCCGCCACCAGATAGTCACGGAACTCGCTCCACGGAGCGCCGATACGCTCCAGTACGACGACGCCGAGACCGAGTGCGCGACCCTGCCAGACCTCCTCGAAGACCAGCTCGCCATTTGAGCGCGGCAGCGGCGCCGCCACTCCGAGCGCGGCGTCGACATCCGCGAGAGCGGCGGTTGCACTCACGCCGGCGTCCGCTCGGCGACGGGTACTGCGACGCCGATCATGGCGTCCCGCGTAACGATCGCGGCCAGTGCCTCCTCGTCCCAGTCCTCGGTACCGGAAGGCCGCTCGGGTAGCACCAGGTAACGCACTTCGGCGGTCGAGTCCCAGACGCGGATGGTGGTCTCCGCCGGCAGCTCGAGGCCGAATTCGCGGAGCACGACGCGCGGCTCGGAGACCATCCGGGCACGGTAGGGAGCACTCTTGTACCAGCTGGGCGGCAGCCCGAGCACGGGCCACGGATAGCACGAGCAGAGTGTGCAGACGACGGCGTTGTGTACGCCGGGCCCATTCGGCACCACCACCATTGTGTTGCCTTCATCGCCGCCGAAGCCGAGCTCTGCGATGGCCGCCGCGCCGTCGGCTAGTAGCCGCTCGCGATAAGCAGGGTCGACCCAGGCGCGGGCCACGACCTTGGCGCCGTTCTGTGGCCCAATGTCGTTCTCGTACAGCTCGAT
>JAICEV010000355.1 GCA_025923975.1 Propionibacteriaceae bacterium | reverse complement strand
TTCGTCAGGACGCGCGCGGCGGATGCGTAGCCCGTTGTTCTCATCCTCGATTGGTGGATCGTGTAGCTCGACGATGTCGAGGAGCTGGTCTGCAATCCGGTCAGCCCGCGTAAGACGGCCATGCCGGCTGGCGAAGTTGGACTTCTGCACGCACCAGGCCTCGGCCAAATTGTCCTCCGAGCCAATGAGCAGCCCGTTCTCGCCGGGAGCTATCACTGTGATGTCGTCCCAGTCGAAGCTGTAGCGCCGGAAGGGGTTGATGATTTCAACGGTCTGGTCAGTGACCTGAAGCTTTGGGTGCAGCCCAAACCGCCAGACGTAGAGCAGTGCCAGCACGGTCAGCACAACCAGTAACGCCGGAAGCCAAAGCGCGCTGTCATTCCGGTAGATCAAATACGCCAGGACGGGGATGACGACGCCGGCGGCTAGGGCGAAGGCTGTTACCAGTACCAAGGTGACAGGCCCAGCGCGCCACACACGTCGGGTCTGCTCGTCCTCAGTCTTCAGCTCTCTTACCGACACGGCACTGCGCCCCCCGAGGTCTACGAACGGCCGTTGGCCACGTCCTACGCTGAGCAGATGCCGGGCGTCGCAGTGGTGACTGACTCTACGTCTTCTCTGGACCCAGCCCGCGCTGCCCGCGCCGACATCTCGATCATTCCACTACAGGTCGTGATTGACGACATCAGCCGCCCGGAGTCCGAAGTGCGACCACGCGAAGTGGCTGGGGCATTACGCGAAGGCCGCCATGTAAGCACCTCGCGACCGACTCCTGAGGTGATGGAGAACACCTACACCGAGCTGGCCGCAGCGGGCTATGAGGCGATTGTGTCGGTCCACCTCAGTAGCAAGATCTCGGGCACGTGCCATGCAGCGCAGGTTGCGGCTGAGTTAGTCGACATTCCGATCAGCGTGGTCGACAGCATGACTTTGGCAATGGCTGTCGGTTTTGCAGCCTTGACCGGAGCAGAGGTGGCCCGCGCAGGTGCTGCTCCCGATGACGTGGTCTCCACGGTGCGTCGCCGGGCTGCGGCCTCGACAACCTACTTCTACGTTGACAGTCTGGAGTACCTGCGGCGGGGTGGACGGATCGGCACCGCGGCGGCGATGCTCGGCTCCGCACTCGCAGTGAAGCCCTTACTCACTGTCGCAGATGGGGAGATTCGACCGCAGGAACGGGTCAGGACCGAATCCAAAGCGCTGATCAGACTGGAGGAATTGAGCCTCGCTGCGCTCGATCGGGCCGCGAAGGCGGATGACCTGGTTGATGTTGCGGTACATCATCTTGACAACCCCGACGGCGCCCGGCGGCTCGTCGATCGACTGAGTGGCCGGGCGCAGGCTGCAGACATGGTGATCTCAGAGGTGAGTGCTGTGCTCGGGGTGCACGTCGGTCCAGGCACCCTCGGGATTGTTGTGTCTCCCCGGGTGTGAAGTCCGGCGCCGCCGACCGCAAAGGCTTGGTTATCCCCAGCTGACGGCGTGCACTGAGCGCCGTCCACAGATGTGCGGGTGCGTGTATCGCCTCCGAATGCCGTCCTTAACTTCTCGACATGGCACACCGATCGAAGGTGGATCTTGAGTTGGCTCGGCTGATCAGCGACCGACTCGCCCTGGTGTTGGCCGAGCAGCCGCCACGCCGAGCACGCGGACCAGGACCGGCGTCCGAGACGGAGTCGGAGCTCCCGCTAGAGTCTGTTCTGGACGGTGCCGAGGAAGAAGGCGCGTACCACGCCGCAGAGACCCTGGACGAGTTGCCGAGACAACGGTTCGGCCGGATGCACGCCGGTGTGATCAGCGCGCTGTTGATACTCGGCCTGCTCATGGCCGGATGGCTGTTGCTGCGCGCTCGGCCGGTCGCCATAGCCAGTCCTGGCGAAGTAGTGACGATGAGCACGCCGCAGCCGACTGCGGCGACAGCATCACCCTCGACCAGTCAGCGGGCTGCCAAGCTCGTCGTCCATGTGCTCGGCGCCGTCCGGCGCCCAGGGCTAGTCAAGCTGCCTGAGCACTCACGGGTCCAGGATGCGATCGACGCAGCAGGCGGCCTGACCGGTCGAGCTGATCCAGCTGAGCTGAACCTGGCCCAGCCACTTGCCGACGGCCAGCAACTGGTGATCGGTACCAAGAGCGATCCGGCGGGGGAGGTGCGAGACGGGGGAGAACCGGGTGCCGGGAGCGGCTCGTCAACGACGGCCACACTCGATTTGAACCGCGCTAGCCAGGCTCAGCTCGAAGAGCTGCCAGGGGTCGGGCCGGTCACCGCCCAGGCCATCCTCACCTGGCGGCAGCAGCATGGCCGGTTCAATCGGATCGAAGAGCTGCAGGAGGTTGACGGCATCGGGCCTAAGACGTACGCCCAGATTGCGCCGCACGTCCGGGTGTGAACGCCCGGCTGCGCCGGCTTGTGGGTGTAGCGCACACCGGAGCTGATGGGCTCCTCCTTCGGCACTGGAGGAATCGCGACCTCGGCGACGCGCGGTGCACGCCGGTTCGTCGAGCGGATCTGCGGATGGTGCCGCTCGCGGCCGCGGGCTGGGGAGCCGCATGGCTCGGAACCGGGGGCGCTCCATCGAGCATCGCAGCAGCAGCCGCCGGGGCAGCCGTAGCTCTGGTGGTCGCCGGCTGGCGACGCTCGGCCATGCTGCTGACCGTCGCCCTTGTTATAGCCGCGATCGCGAGCACGGCGTTCGTCGGCGGGTACCGACTTCGGCATGGACCTGTCGCGCAGCTGGCAGCCCATGAGGCGATCGTCTCGGCGGATCTGGAGGTTCGCACAGACCCACATCGGATCGCCAGCAAGGGAACGACGCCTACTGCCGGAGTCATGAAGGCGGTGGCCGTACGTGTCGAGGGCCGGGGTCAAACCTGGCTCGTCCGCACTCCGGTACTGGTTGTCATCAGTGGGCAGCACCTCGAACAGTGGCTTCGGCTCCCGGTGGGCACGCGGGTCGCGGCAGACGGACGCCTCGGGACACCAGATCGAAGCTCGGATGTGGCCGCGGTACTCAGCATGCGGGGCTCACCAGTCGTGATCGAGGAGCCTTCTCGAGGACTTCGGCTGGTGGAACGGGTACGCGCCGGATTGCGGCGAGCAGTTGCCGATCGGCCACCAGAGCCGCGTGGATTGGTGCCCGCGCTCGTCCTGGGCGACACGTCCGGGCTCGACGCCGAGCTGACCCGGGACTTTCAAACGACAGGCCTGACTCACTTGACTGCGGTGTCGGGCGCAAACCTCACGCTCCTGCTGGCATTCCTCCTGACCGTTGCACGCTGGGCAGGCGTCCGAGGGTGGTGGCTGCGCGCCGTTGGTCTTACTGGAGTGATCATTTTCGTCGCGCTGTGCCGCACCGAACCAAGCGTGCTGCGCGCGGCTGCGATGGGTCTGGTAGCTCTGGCGGCGCTGGGATCAGGCAGTCGTGCGGCTGGCGTCCGCAATCTAGCGGTCGCCAGCCTGATCTTGCTCCTGGCTGATCCGTTCCTCAGCAGGTCGATCGGCTTCGCATTGTCGGTGTTGGCTTGCGGTGGCATCGTGTGGTGGGCCCGAAGTTGGACAGCGATCATGAACCGCTGGCTTCCTCTGATCATCGCCGAATCTATTGCGGTGCCGCTGGCTGCTCAGGTGGCCACCATTCCGGTGGTGGCCGCCGTCTCAGACCGGGTGAGTGTCGCCGGTCTTGCCGCGAACGCGCTGGCTGGTCCGTTCGTCGGCCCTGCCACGGTGCTGGGCTTCGCCGCTGCAGGCACCTCGCTGCTGAGCGAAACCTTGGCCGCCATCTTCGGTTACGCTGCCGCATGGAGTGCCCAGGTGATCATTTGGATCGCCACCATCGGCTCCCAACTTCCTGGCTCAGAATGGCACCTGTCGGCAACTCCGGCGACTCTTGTCTGGTTGGCAATCAGCTCTGTCCTGGCTGGTTTGTCGCTGGCATACGTGCTGGCGCGGCCATGGCTTTCTCTTTTAGATTGTACAGTATCAGCGAACTACTTATTCTGCGCTAAGGTCAATACAAACTTTGAGTTACCGTTATCGAGTAATCCGTTCTCCTAGCTTAGCCCTTTTCGAGTTCCGCTTTCAGCGCGCCGCTCAGCTCATGCGGATAAAGCGCCCGGCGGGTGTCGCCGCGTTTGAGGCGCTCGTATTCTTCGACGTCGATCATCACCCG
>JAICEV010000354.1 GCA_025923975.1 Propionibacteriaceae bacterium | reverse complement strand
GATGCATGGTGTGAAGTAGTCGCCGGGGTTGTACACCGGGACTACGACACTCACCTTGAGCATGGCGTTGACTCTTTCACAAGCTCGGGCTGGGGTCGTTCAGCCCACTCCGACCACTGACAATCTCAGCTTTCCCCCTGCATCGCGACCCTACGCACCCGAACAAGCCGGCCTGCGAGCATCGGTAGGCCGCAGGGTGGAGCGAGCGTAGCGAGCGGAGCAATTGGACACGGTAAGGTCGGCCGGTGACCAGATTGCGCAACGTTGCCGTGATTCTGGCGGGAGGTACTGGCACCCGCATTGGCCTCAGCATTCCCAAACAGCTGATCAAGGTTGCTGGTAAGCCCATCATCGAGCACACCATCGCTGCGATGCAGCAGTCCCCGCTCGTTGACGAAATCCTGGTGATGATGGCACCTGGTTACCTCGACGAGGTTCGCGCAATCGTCAAGAAGGGCGACTATTCCAAAGTCACGCAGATCTTGGAAGGTGCCGAGACCCGCAACGATACGACGGCAGCTGCACTCGCTGCCCTTGGTGATGAGGAATGCAACGTGCTGCTGCATGACGCGGTACGGCCGCTGGTCTCGCAGACCATCATTGCCGCCAACGTGGAGGCGCTGCAGACTTACCAGGCTGTCGACACCGCAATCCCGTCGGCGGACACGGTGATCCAGGTCACCCCCGATAACGGCAGCCTTGCCGACGTACTGCCGCGACATCTGCTACGTCGCGGTCAGACGCCGCAGTCTTTCCGCCTCTCGACCATCAAGGCCGCGTACGCGAAGGCCGGAAAGGATCCCGGATTCACCTCTACCGATGACTGCACGGTAGTGCTGCGCTATCTGCCCGAGGTCTCGATTGCAGTCGTCGCTGGCCACGAACGCAACATGAAGGTCACCGAGCCGATCGACGTCTACATCGCCGACAAGCTGTTTCAGCTGACCTCCGCTGACCTGCCCGCTCAACTGTCCGAGGAGCAGTACCACGCGCGGCTTGACGGCCGGACTGTGGTGATCTTCGGCGGCTCGTACGGGATCGGTGGCGACATCGCCCAACTCGCCCGTTCGTACGGGGCAAACGTCAAGACCTTCTCGCGATCGACTACCGGCACCTATGTGGAGAAACGAGCCGACGTTGCCAAGGTCGCGCAACAGGTGCTGGACGAGACAGGTCGTATTGACTTTGTGGTCAACACCGCTGGTGTGCTGGTCCGCGGCGAGCTGGCTGAGACGTCAGAAGAGATGATCTATTCCTCGACCGACATCAACTATCTCGCCCCGATCTTCGTCGCTCAGGAGTTCTTCCCCCATCTCGCAGCCTCCTGCGGCTCACTGCTGCTGTTCACCTCCTCGTCCTATACACGCGGACGATCGGGCTATTCGCTGTACTCCTCGGCAAAGGCGGCGATCGTGAATCTGACCCAGGCGCTTTCCGATGAATGGGCCGCCTCGGGAGTGCGAGTCAATTGCGTCAACCCGGAGCGCACCGGAACACCCATGCGCACCAAGGCTTTTGGCGAGGAGCCGCCGGGCACTTTGCTGTCGTCCGAGGAAGTCGCCCGTCAGTCTCTCGACGTCCTGCTCTCGCACCTGACCGGCCACATCATCGACATTCGCCGTGAGGAGGGTCCAGCCGCCCTCGGCAACGGCTGAGTGGCACGAGGGAGAGATTTCTCTCACCGCCTATAAGACGACGTCGCTGACTACAAGGTTGTGGTCGGAGGGACGGCTCGAGTCGACACGCTTCATGACATTCTCGTATCGGAGCACACGCTTGCTGCCCTTGATCATCACCATATCCAGCCGGATTCGCTTGGCTGTCACCGTGGTGTTGAAGTGGTTGATCGTCGGGTAGTTGATGTTGATCCGAGTAGCTGCCGCGGCGGTGTCGGAGAAGCCCTGGCGCAGCAGATATTCACGTGGCGCGTCTCCCGCCCGGTTGGTCTGCCAAGAGTTGAAGTCGCCCGCGTAGATGATCTTCTCACCTGACTTGCGAAGGCCGTTGACCTTGAGATAGACAGCTCTGGCCTGGGCTCCGCGGAGTGCGTTGTAGCTCTTCTCGGTGCTGAGCGAGCTGCTGTGGCGGTCGTCCAAATGCACCGACACGACCCAGAAGCGCACGCCGGTCTTGCGGTTGGCGAACTTCGCGTAGGCGGCACTGCGACGCAGCGACTCGCTATCAGAGCTCCGGAGCGGCAGGTTCATGCTGCAGGAGGGGTTGTAGTTCTTCGAGCCCGTCTTCTCCGGGCAGCTGCTCAACAGCTTGAACTTCCTGGTGTCGTAGAGGATGCGGGTGCCCTGCGTGCCATGGTCCGTGCCCGGCCTGACGTACGGCGTGGTCCGGACCAGCTGATAGCGATCATCGCCGATGACGCGCTGCAACGAGCGCTCCAAACTGATCGTCTGCCGCAGATGCCGCGTCGTCGTTCCCTTGGAACCGTCCGCGCGTCCCGGGCCGAGTTCCTGGACTGCCAGGACACCAGGATTGCGGCTTGCGATTTCGCGTGCCACATCATTCGCGCGTTCCAGCCAACTCCGGTCGTCCTGGGCACGGGCGGTGCGGACATTGAAGGTGCCGACGCGCAATGTGAGGGAATTCCGCTTCTCGCCAACGCTGAACACCTCGCGTGCGCGGAGTCTGCTCGATCGGGCATGCCGAGTCTTGCTCGAGCTGGCGCGGTCGGTCTTGACCTTGTCGCCGAGGGTGTTCGATCCGTTCTGTTCGGAGGTGGTAGTGGTTTCGCTGACATTGGGACCAGGCGCCGCCTTGACAGTTGCCGGGTCGGACGTTGAGGCCGAGCCTGCCGTAATGCCAACCGCGCAGCAGACACTGACAAGACCGATGACTGCGGTCGCAGCGGCTACGCGCTGAGCACGCACGAATGCTCCTCCATGAGAGCGTGAATCGGTGGTGGCCCCCGAGCGGCACCCCCGATGCAGACTTCCCCAGATGCGGTCAGATGCCGCCTTCTGAGCCGGATAAGGGGAACACTAAGAGTCGGCCGATGTTTGGCGCCACTGTTATCCACCCGTTATGGATGTGACAACGATCACATTTTTCGTAACGTCTTGCTGGTCAACTCGAGAACTTAGAAGCCAAGACTGAACAGCGGCGGCGCCGTCGGATTCCACACTGCCCGCGCGCCGAGATCTCCCACCCGGACGATCCAAATCAAAGCAACGACTGCCACCGCCACCAGGAGAATCGGCAGCACGATCCGCACAATGGCGGGCTGCTTGACAGCACCTTCGGCGCTGCCAGAGGTGCCCTTGACGACGAACACATTAACCAGGCCTATGACAGCAAAAACGATCATGATCCAGAACAGCTGCTCGGCGAGCAGGGAATGCTGCAAGATCAGATCGCCAACGGGGTTTCCGGGCCTGATCCCAAGAGCCACCTCGAATGCCAGACCGCTCTGCTTCGCGACATATGTCACGCCAGCGGCACCGACAACGGTGATCGCTAGCGGCCAGCGCGCCCAGTTCCGCGTACGGGGAAAGGCGAACAAGAAGGCGAGCAGGACGGCCAACGGGATGCCGACCACAGCAGCATGAACCACCAGCGGATGCAGCGGAAGGTTCCCGAGATTGTCGAACACAGGCTCTCCTCACGGTAATGGTGAGCGGCAGAAGGCTGGATGGCCGGACACCCGCCTATAGGGTTACACGTCCAGGTCCGGGCAATGGTTCGATCACCGGAGCCCGATCCCGTGTCTACGCCACGGCAGTTTTCGCGGTGCGCAGGTCGGCTACGAGTCCCGCGTACGCCGTGCTCCGATCGTCGCCTGTCGCCCGTAGCACCGCAGACGGATGGACGGTCGCCAGCACCCGCCGGACGCCAATCGGAGTAGTGATGTCCAGCACCTGACCACGCTGCTGGGTTACTCGAAACGTCGTCCCCAACAGTGACTTAGCGGCGACGGCACCTAAGCACACGATCAGTGCCGGGTCGACGACGGTCAGCTCCGCTTCGAGCCAAGGACGGCACGCCTTGATGTGAGTGACTTGCGGGGTCGCGTGAATTCGACGCTTACCCCGCTCGGTGAAACGAAAGTGCTTGACCGCATTGGTGACGTAGACATCATCCTTGGACACCCCGGCTTCCTCCAGCGCATCCTGAAGCAGCCGTCCGGCTGGACCAACAAAGGGAATGCCCTTGCGGT
>JAICEV010000353.1 GCA_025923975.1 Propionibacteriaceae bacterium | reverse complement strand
TCCTCCTCAGCACGTCGGCGCGCGCGATGCGTGAGCACAGTATTGTCTCGGCTCGCGCAGCGCGCTTGAAGGCCGCCTACTTCGTCGTCGTTGACGTTCATCTCGTCTTGTGCGCGAGGGAACGCGGACACGCCGTCGTCACCAGCGATCTCAATGACATTTCGCGGGTCGATCCGTCGCTAGTGCTGTTCAACGGCTAGCCTCCAAAGTCCAATTACCCGCGCGTCAGTCCCTGGGGATGCTTGCGCATCACAACCGCTGTAGTGCGTCGCTGCGCATCCAGCAGCCGGCTGCGGAATGATCCTTTCGCCGTTTTCAACGCCGCCGAAACTTGATACAGCCGTGCCGGCCGGCCCGGCTGATAACGGGTAACGAGCGTGGGAATGTACTCAGCCTTCGTCACCGTGAATTTCCCATCCCCGACGGAGGTGAAGGTGAATCGCCCGGTCGCACCCTCATAACCGCGCGGCACGTCGGGTGCGTGCTGTGCCACGGCGTTTCCCACTCCGTAAAGCACCCATTTCTTGTTCACGCTGATCCAGAGCTGCACGACGTGCGGGTGGTGCATATAAACAAGATCAACATCGGGTGACGCGGTGAGGGCACGGGCAAGCTTGGTCTGCTGCTCGTTCTCTGTCGTGGAGTACTCGGTTCCCGCGTGGACAGCCGCGAGCACGATGTCCGCTCCGGCCACCCGTGCGCGATGCGCCTGACGCAATAGGCCGCTGGTGCTAAGCCGTTGCACGGCCCAGGGCCTGCCCCCCGGCATCGGCAGGCCGTTGAGGCTGAAGGTCGCCGCGACGATCGCGATCTTGACGCCCTGTTTGGTCGTGAAGATCATCGGTCGTTCGGATTCGGCCTTGGTACGAGCCGTTCCCACATGGGCGATCTTGACCCGATCAAGATCATCTAGACTGCGCTTCAGTCCGGCGAAGCCTTGATCGACAGCGTGGTTCGAGGCCGTCGTACAGACGTCGTAGCCGGTCGCAGAGATCGCTTTAACCACGTGCGGCGGCGCGGCGAACAGCGGGAAGTTTCGGTACGGTCCACCCGGCCGGGCCAGCGGCACCTCCGCGTGGCAGATCGCCAGATCGGCCGATGCGATCACCGGCTTCATGCCGGCCAACAGCGGCGCGAAGTCATAGCCGCCATGGCCGCGCCGCCGGGCATCTTCCTTCGCCCCGTACCACAAGGTGTTGTGCCACAACAGATCGCCGTTCATGACCACCGTCACGTTGGTCCGCTCGGGCGCGGTGGTTGCGCGCGAACTCGGCGTCGAGTCATCCGGTGGCTTAGGTGCGGCTAACGTCTCGTCGGTCGCACCCGACAGCATGATCAACAGTCCGATTGAGAGCGCTCCCAGCCACGCCCGGGCGGCCTTCAAAAGTGAACCGTCGCGAACTCCCCGACCTGAGTGAATCCCACCCTTGCGTACGTCGCGCGTGCTGGCAGGTTGTAGTCGTTGACATAGAGCGACACGGTCGGGACGACCGTACGCGCGAGCTGGACGACAGCGGCCATCGCGGGAGCTGCCAGCCCGCGACCACGCAGCTCGGGTTCCAGCCATACCCCCTGTACCTGGCAGACAGATCCAGACACCGAGCCGAGATCAGCCTTAAAGAGCACCCGATTGCCTTCAAAGATGCCAAATGCACGACCCGAGGAGATCAGCTGGCGGACGTAGAAGCGGTAACCAGCGGGATTTCCCTGAACCGGAGAGACGCCGATCTCCTCGGTGTACATCTTCACTGCCGCGTCGGTATAGGCGTCCCACTGATCGAGGGTGACCCGACGCACCCGACGATCGATCGGAATTGCCGGGGCTGAACTGATTGCGAGCACGGGTTGGTGCGGCCGCACGTCGCGTACGTCACTCCAGCTAGCGCCCCAGCGCTCGGACAACCGGTGCCACAGCGCCAGCGCCACATCCGATGGGCCGATGATCGATGCGCACACGCGTTGCGGACCGGCGAAGTCAGCCCATGCATCCAGTGCGTCGGCGTCAGCATTGACCGGCACCAGATTGGACCCGGCATGGCACAGCGCACGCAGCAGGCCACCTCGCTCATATCCCCAGACAGGGCAGCCCAGACTTGCCTGCTCGAGGCCTGCGGTCCGTACTCGCGACGCCACAAAGACGTTGTCGATCGGGTTGGCCGACAGCAATCGGATTGCCGCAGGTAGGTCGCTACGATTCAGCACCCGCACTGAACCCTCTCGGGCCCATCGAGATGCAATCGTGCTGGCGACCTTGCGCATCCCTAGCGCACGCTTACCTCGGGCACGCCGTCTCCGGCGGGCATGGACTCCGCAAGCCGCATCGCCTCATCGATGAGGGTCTCGACGATGTCAGCTTCTTTCACCGTCTTGATCACCTCGCCACGAACGAAGATCTGACCCTTGCCGTTGCCAGAGGCGACCCCGAGATCTGCCTCCCGTGCCTCTCCGGGTCCGTTGACGACACAACCCATCACCGCAACCCGGAGCGGCACCTCAAGCCCTTCCAACCCAGCAGTTACCTCGTCAGCGAGCTTGTAAACGTCAACCTGGGCGCGGCCGCAGGACGGGCAGGACACAATCTCCAGATGCCGGGGTCGCAGGTTCAGCGACTCCAAGATTTTGATGCCGACCTTGACTTCCTCGACTGGAGGGGCGGACAGGGAGACCCGGATAGTGTCGCCGATACCTTTAGAGAGCAGCGCACCGAAGGCGACCGCAGATTTGATGGTTCCCTGGAATGCCGGCCCAGCCTCGGTGACACCGAGGTGCAACGGGTAGTCGCAGGCGTCGGCGAGCAATTCGTACGCACGCACCATGACGACTGGATCGTGGTGCTTGACGGAGATCTTGAAGTCACGGAATCCGTGCTCCTCAAAGAGGCTGGCCTCCCAGAGGGCTGATGCCACCAGGGCCTCAGCAGTGGCCTTGCCGTACTTGGCGAGCAGGCGCTTATCGAGCGACCCAGCGTTGACCCCAATCCGAATGGAGCAACCGGCATCAGCAGCAGCCTGTGCGATCTCCTTCACTTGGTCATCGAACGCGCGGATGTTGCCAGGATTGACGCGTACCGCGGCACATCCGGCATCGATCGCTGCAAAGACGTACCTGGGCTGGAAGTGAATGTCTGCGATCACTGGAATCTGGGATTTCTTAGCGATCATCGGCAGGGCGTCCGCGTCATCCTGACTCGGCACGGCAACCCGGACGATGTCACAGCCGGTCGCGGTCAGTTCGGCGATCTGCTGCAGCGTGGCATTGATGTCTGCGGTCAGAGTCGTGGTCATCGACTGCACACTGATCGGCGCATCACCGCCGACGGCAACCTTGCCAACTCTGATCTGACGACTCTTGCGACGCGGCGCCAGGGTGGGTGGAGGAAGGGTTGGCAGACCCAGATCGATGCTCATAAGGCCTTTCATCGCGACGTGGGCAGGGCGTTTACTTTGGCCCGCCGACGATCCAGCCTAACGTGAGTTCGGTAGCGAGGAGATAACGAGCGAGCGGACCCTATCTGTGGGTTGAGAACCAGTTCGCAGCGTGATCGATCAATGCAGACATAGATAACAGCTGGGACGGCGCCGCGCCAACGGTTCCGGCGCTGGCAAGCTCTGGGTAGCGAGCGGCGAAATCGTCTGTGACTGCGGCGAAGTCATAGTCGTGGACGTCAAGCTCCTCCCAGGTCTCCCAAACACGCCGACCGTCAATGAGAACGGGACCGCCATTCGGCACGTCTCGCTTGCCGGGGTACGTCGCCCGATACTCCGCCAGGTGCAGTGCCGTTATCTTCCGCGGCCCGACGCCAAGTAGCAGGATCTTCGCATTCAGGTCATAAAGCTGCGCCAACGGCGAGCGCTCACCGGCTGGACAGTCCAAGTCATGGCGGGCGGTGATGGTGGCCGCATGGCGTCCGTTCGCGCTGATTGAACGGTGAGGGTGGGCACTGCGCATGGTCCCCGGGTAGGTGCGAAAGAGCTCAGCCACCGCTCCCATCGTGCGGGTGGGCGTGTGCGCCGGGTGATATGCAGGCAGCTCATTACGAGTGATCGGCCACCAGCTTTCGAGAAGGTGATCTTCGCCGAGGAAGGCCGGGTCGCACAGCTGCCACGACTGCGTGGGCATAACAAGGGTGCCCGACGGACCCACCGATTGCAGGAGCGCGTCGACGATGGCCTG
>JAICEV010000352.1 GCA_025923975.1 Propionibacteriaceae bacterium | reverse complement strand
TTCGGACCACAATGATCATCTGCTTGCTGGCGTCGGCGGCCTTTCAGGCGGTGCCCGGCGCCATCTACTCCCGGGTGCCGTTAATGGTGGCGGCGTTTCTGCTGGGCCTGACCGCTCAGGGTTTGAAGCTCTGCGTCGACACACTCGTTCAAGCGCATGTGGCTGATGAATTCAAAGGCCGGGTCTTCGTGCTCTATGACGTGATCTTCAATGTCACGCTGGTCGTCGCAGCGGTGATCGCTGCGATCATTCTGCCCGCGAACGGGAAGTCGGTGCCGATCATGGTCATCATGGCCGTCTGTTACCTGCTCGTTGGCCTGGGTTTCGCGCTGGTCAGCCGCGGCGTCAGCATGAATGAAGGCACCGAATCGTTGCAGGGCTCAAGCCCATCAACCACTAGCGCATAGCGAACACGTTCGGGTCGCCGCCGAGACGCTCACCGGTCCGAACCTTTGAGATCTCAGCCATGTCGGCGTCATCGAGTTCGAAATCAAACAGGTCGATGTTCTCCCGCATCCGATCAGGATTCGCTGACTTGGGGATGACGACGCAGCCAAGCTGCAGATGCCAACGCAGCACCACCTGCGCCGGCGTACGGGCCTTGCGCTGCGCCACCTCGACGATGCTGGGATCCTCCAGCAGGCCCTTGCCCTGACCGAGCGGCCCCCACGACTCGGTGAGGATACCGTGCTCGTCGTGGAACGCCCGAAGCTCCTCCTGGGGGAACTGCGGGTGCAACTCAATCTGGTTGACGGCCGGCGTCACGTCTGTCTCGGCGAGGAGTCGTTCCAAGTGGGCGATCTCGAAATTGGACACGCCGATAGAGCGAACCCGCCCGTCGGCCAGCAGCTTCTCGAAGGCCCGCCAGGTTTCGACGTACTGGTCGAACATCGGCAGCGGCCAATGGATGAGGAATAGGTCGAGGACGTCGATCCCCAGCTTCTTCATGCTGCCGTCAAAGGCAGTAAGGGTCGTATCGTAGCCCTGCTCGCTATTCGTCAGCTTTGTGGTGATGAACAACTCGTCCCGGGGCACGTCGCTCTCGGCGATCGCGGCGCCGACGCCCTCCTCGTTCTTGTAGCCCTGCGCGGTGTCGATCAGCCGATATCCGGCCTTGAGTGCTTCGGCAACGGCTTGCCGGGTTTCCTCCGGCGGGACGAGGAAGACTCCGAATCCCAGCTGCGGAATCTCCAAGCCGTTGTTCATCTTCAGCGACGGCACTGCTGGCATATCACTCCTCTTTCAGGTCGTCAGGTTTGGTATAGACGGCGTGTCGCGCGGCCTTGAATTGCTCGGGGGCCAGCCGCGCCGCCACCGTCTGGAGCAGATTCTTCACCGACCCGGCCACCACCTTGTCATCGCCTGCCATCAATGCCTTGTAAGCGTCCTGCGCCACCACGGCCGGGTCGTCCTTCGGTCCCAGGTTCACCCGCGTGTCATGCATGCCCGCCCGGTCGAAGATCTCGGTGTCCGTCGGCCCGGGCAGCACAGCGGTGACACTGACCCCGGTGTCCTTGAGCTCGTATCGGATGGCCTCGGCAAAAGACAACAGAAACGACTTGGATGCTGCGTACGTCGCGTAGTGCGGCCCCGGCATCGTTGCGGCGATTGAGGAGGTGATCAACACGCGGCCCTCGCCGCGGTCCACCATGGCTGGCAGCAAGCGCTTGGCCAGATGGACCACGGACCCGATGTTCAACTGAATCAGCGCAAGATCACGTTCCAGGTCCGTCTCCAGGAATGGGCCGCCGACGACCCGACCGGCATTCAGCGCCAGCACATCCACCGGTCGGCCACTCTGCTGTATTGCCGCGGCGACGCCTTCATTGCCGTCGAAGGTTGAGAGATCTGCCTGCAGCGCCGTGACGACCGCCCCGCCGTCCCGCAGCCACTCCGCGGCCTCCTCGAGCCCCTGCTCGGCGACTATGAGGACCTCGAAGCCCTCCGCAGCGCACACCTTCGCAAACTCAAAGCCGATGCCGCTGGACCCTCCGGTGATCACAGCGAACCTGCGGCCTGATGCGCCCTGAGCCCCACTGACTGCGCCCTGAGCCTTACTGCCTGCGCCCTGAGCCTGTCGAAGGGCGCTCGCACCCTCGTCCGTGTTCATAACCCTCCCGCGGTGAGCAGTCCCCATAACGGAGAGTTCCCACCGACGGGCGACTCAAACGCAACCTCAGCTCCAGGAGCGCGTCCTACGGAGCGTAGTCAGCGCTGCCGACTCGACCCTTCCACTTCAGCGCGACCTGCAGGTAACTATCGCCGTACGCCGAAGCGCCGTTATACCGCGTGCCGGCGTACCGAAGCGCTTCGTTCACAGTCTTACCCTGGTCGCGACCCTGCTGGTAGTAGCTCTGAATCAGCTTGACGCCGTACGCGATGTTGTCGTGCATATCCCACGGCTTAAGGCCCTTCTGCTCCATATCAGCGAAGAACCCCTTAAACGTGAGCTGCGACGGACCCACTCCATTCGATCGCTGGCCCTTGTCGAAGACGAGCCAACGAAAGACCTCGTAATTCCCCCGATTCACAGTCTTGGGGAAGCCGGACAGCGCACCGCCGACATCGTGCCCGTAAACGTTCCGGCAAGTACCGGTCTCCTTCTCGAGCATTGCGAGTGCGATGTAGAACCGGGTGCCGGTCTCATTGCAACACTGCGCGATGAGGTCCACGTTCTGCATGCCGTGCGACTTCGCGGTCGCGATCTGCTGTGCCGTGACGGTCATCTTCCTCCCTTGCATCCGGTCGGACCGCTCGCATAGCTCGCCGGCTTTGGCATGGCGGAACCAAGCTATTGACAACACTCGGCCCAGATGGGCAACACCCGCGGTGTTTCGACCAACACATCAGACAACACCTGCTTGTCAGAGTCGTCTCCGTGACGAGCGCATCCCGCAGGCGGCGTGGATTCCGCATCGTCGAGGCACTTGATCGAGAGTGGTGCGAGCTCGTACGCGATGAGGACGAAGCCGTCGCACGCTGGGGTGATCGGCATGAGGCGCTCGCACCGTACCGCTCGCTCGATGACGTTCTGTCGGGCGCCAGGCTGAATTCCGATGCCGTCCTTGCTGCCCTGCTTACCGAGGTCTCCGCTGGAGATCAGCTCGCCGGTCGCGTCGTACTGCAAGCGCTCATCGGCCGCATGGTATGCATGGCGCAGCGCGACCCACGGGCGAGCGTTGACGACTACCTGGCACGGCTCTGGTGTGTGATCGGCAGCTATCCACTGAAGCGGCGTCCGGTGCGGATCGCTGCGAACCTCTCAATGGACACCTTGAAGGCAATCTCACAAGAGCACCGGTGGCTGGGGCGAGGGGACGTCACGCTATGGCCAAGTGAGTCGCTTGAGGAACTGCTGGAACCGACCGGTCTTGACGGGAGTCCGTACGACTTGTCACCGCCGGTCGACGTCGAAGTGCAGCAGGTGCTCGAGGCCAGCAGCATGCTGAGGCTGATCGGCGACTCGGATGCATCACTGCTGCGCAGTATCTATGCCGACGGGATGAGCAGCACCCAAGCTGCTGGACAGTTTCATACCAGCGCCAGCATGGTCCGTGTCCGGTGCAGCAAAGTGGTGCGACAGCTGGCCGCTCATGCAGTCGAACTCGCCGACGCGGCAGCCTGAAACGCGGAGTGACGTTCCCGCGGGAACGCTTCCCATGCACACCAGAACCGTCGGCTACTCGACGACGCGCAAGACCACTTTGCCATCGATCTCGGGCCGCAACTTGTCGATGTCTGCCAGGCGCTGAGGCCGGGCATGGGCAATGCAGCCGCTTGGATGTGGCTCAGCGAATGCGGCTTGGGCCCGAGCACCTCCGCAGGCACCAGCGCGTGGTCGGCCGCCGCGCCATCCCGATCGAACGATGTC
Organism: Propionibacteriaceae bacterium; assembly: GCA_025923975.1. Classification (GTDB taxonomy): domain Bacteria; phylum Actinomycetota; class Actinomycetes; order Propionibacteriales; family Propionibacteriaceae; genus Microlunatus. Next base: position 312 of record JAICEV010000352.1, on the reverse strand, counting down.
AGGGCGATAACCTCCTCACCAGCCGAGAACTCGTTGGTGTCTTCGGCAACGACGCCAGACAGCTCGTAGGAGGGGATCGCTGGCAGTCGGTCGGTCGCCACTCCAGCTCGCCACGGGTGATCGCGGCGGCATGGACGCGTACCTGCACATGTCCCGGCCGCGGTTGGGGAGCGTCGACCTCGTCCAGCCGCAAATTCTCGATTCCGCCCGGCGCGTGCAGGCGAATGGCTCGCATGGTAAGTCCCTCTCCGGCAAGAAGGTTTGCAGAAAAGATTCTCGCCTAATGGGGTTGCCGAGCTGCAGGAGCGGATC
>JAICEV010000351.1 GCA_025923975.1 Propionibacteriaceae bacterium | reverse complement strand
TGCCGTCTGGGGTGTGCACCACGATGTTGTCGGTATTGACCGAGCCGCTGACAACGGACTCCCCGAGCCCCCACGCGGCGCTGATCACCGTCTCGTCGCGGTGTCCATTGCTGGGATTGGCGGTGAACATCACTCCCGCGGAATCGGCGTCGACCATCTGCTGAACGACGACCGCCAAACTGACGCTGGCCGGATCGATGCCCTGACGGACCCGGTATGCCATTGCACGCGCGGTCCACAGGGAGGCCCAGCAGTCACGCACCGCGACCAGCAGATCCGCCAGCCCACGGACATTGAGGTAGGTGTCTTGCTGCCCCGCGAAGCTCGCTTCCGGGAGATCTTCTGCAGTCGCCGAGGAGCGAACGGCAACCGGCACATCCTCACCCAGAGTGGCGTACGCCTCAGCGATCTCGGACCAGAGGGTGTCGGAAACCTCATCGGCAAAGAGCGCTCGGATTTGTGGCGAAGCCTCGTCATACCCAGCCGGACTATCGGTAGCCGCAGCCAGCCCGGTGATCTTCTCCTGCAGGTGGTGTTCGGCAACGTATGCCCGGTAGGCCTCGGTAACCACCACGAATCCAGACGGCACCGGAAGGCCGGCGTCCGTCAGCTCGCCAAGATTGGCACCCTTACCACCGGCCTGGTCTATGTCGCCGCTGCCGAGCTCGGAAAACTGTTTGATGAAGATCATGAGCCACCTTTAAAGAATCTAACGCGCACTTCGGCGAGCTCGGCGCGCACCTTGGTATGTGCCCCCTGAGTCTGTCGAAGGGCACTAATTTATCCGCGACCCACGTACGGCATCTTGGTGGCCATCACCGTCATGGTCGCGACATTGCTGTCGAGCGGGAGACTCGCCATATAGACGACGGCGCGCGCGACATCTTCGGCTCGCATCCGAGGCTCGGCCCGCAAGCTGCCGTCGGCCTGGAGCACACCTTCGGCTATCGCAGTCGTCAAGTCCGTGGCGGCATTACCAATATCGATTTGGCCGCAGGCAATGTCGTACGGACGTCCGTCCAGAGCGGTCGACTTGGTGAGCCCGGTAATGGCGTGCTTGGTTGCGGTATAGGCAATCGATCGCGGCCGCGGCGCGTGCGCGGATATGGAGCCGTTGTTGATGATGCGCCCGCCCTGCGGTTGCTGCTTCCGCATTACTCGGAATGCTTCACGGGTGCAGAGAAAGGCCCCGGTCAGGTTGACGTTCACGACGGCTTGCCACTCATCCAATGGGATCTCATCGAGGTCCCGCGGCGACCCACCCATGCCGGCGTTATTGAAGAGCAAATCGACTCGACCGTGTCGTGTGACGGTGGTGTCGAAGAGATTGCGTACCGACTCCTCGTCAGTCACATCGGTTGGGACGAGATCAAGAGTCAGTTCCGGGCTTGCAGCAGCGACTTCGTCCAACCGCGTCCGCCTCCGGCCCGCTAGCACCACAGTCCAGCCGTCACTCGCGAGCGCGGTTCCAACCGCGGCTCCAATTCCACTGCCTCCTCCGGTTACTATCGCGATCTTGTCGCTCATGACCGCCCTCTCTCAGTCCGACTTGTCAGCGTCTCAGCTTGCTATAGCCAGCTCAGATGCTGACAAGTCGGTTAATGATGGTGTCCATGCAGCTTGCCATTCTGGGAACGGGCGCGGTTGGACCGGCACTGGGTAAGGCCTTCTCTGGTGTCGGTCATGACGTAGTGATCGGCACACGTGATCCCGAGCAAACCAAACAACGAGAGCAATGGGCCGGGGCTGACCTGCCGCTCGCCGCGTATGAGGACCTTGATGCGGAGGTGTTCATCAACGCGACGAATGGCGCCGGTGCGCTGCCTGCACTCCAGGCCGTGGGTGATGCACTCAACGGCAAGGTAGTGATCGATACCTCAAACCCGCTCGACTTCTCCCGTGGGTTCCCGCCCTCGCTTTTCATCAGCAACACCGACTCACTCGCCGAGCACTTGCAGCGCGAACTGCCTGCGGCGCGGCTCGTAAAGATGTTCAACACCACGGCTAACGAAGTGATGGTGAACCCTCGCGGGCTGCCTGATGATTCCACGATCTTTGTGGCCGGCAACGACCCGGATGCGCGGCAGACAGCGACATCCTTGGCTGCGGATCTGGGCTGGACCGACGTATTCGATCTTGGAGACCTAACCGCAGCCCGCGGCCTCGAGATGTACCTTCCGCTGTGGGTCCGGCTGTTCAGTCTGATCGGCCGGCCCAACTTCAATATCAAGGTCGTGCGCTGACAACTCCGCTTACTGGTGGACCTCTGCGGCAGGCTCGTACGCCGTCGACTGCTCATCCATAGGCGGCTTGGTATTGCGAATGAAGAATGCACAAACCAGCGCAGCCATGCTGATCACAGCCGCGACAGCGAAGGCCGTCTGGATGCCACCATTGAGCGCGGCCAACTCAGGCAGCCCGGCTTCGGTCAGGGTAGTTGTTCTGCTAGCCATGATCGCCACCAGCAGCGCCGCGCCCGCCGCGCCCGCCACTTGCTGCATGGTGCCCAAGATGGCACTGCCGTGTGAGTAGAGATACGGCGGCAGCGGGTTCAACCCAGCGGTGAACGAGGGCGTGAACAGGCAGGCCAGCCCAAGCATCAGCAGCATGTGCAAGCCGATGAGCATCCAGATCGGTGTACTGCCATCCGCATTGCTGAACTGCCACAGCGTAAACGTCAGCAGCGCAGCGCCAGGAATGGTCAGCACCCGCGGCCCGTAGCGGTCGACGATCTTGCCGACGCTTGGTCCGGACAGGCCCATCAAAAGGCCGCCGGGCAACATCATCAGCCCGGTTGCAAGCGATCCGATCCCTCGGACAGTCTGTAGATAGATCGGCAGGAGGATGACCATACCGAACAGCGCCAGCATCGCCAGGCACAACAAGGCAAGGCTCAGGCTGTACATGGGATAGCTGAAGGCGCGCAGATCTAGCAACGGGCTGCTGCCTTCGTCTCGGGTCAGCCGCAGCTGCCGCCATCCGAAGATCAGCATGCACACCAGGCCGACTGCGATGAAGCCGAGAGCGACCTCCGGTCCCGAGGCGCCCCGACCCAGCTGGCTGAGACCATAAACGAGACCGCCGAACGCCGGGATGGAGAGCAGCACCGAGCGCAGATCGAGTTTCTGATGACCCGCCTGACCGACGTTCACCAGCCGCCGCGAGCCGTAGATCAGGGAAGCCAGAGCAATCGGCAACACCAGAACGAACATGAACCGCCACGACAGGAACTGCAGGACCAGCCCTGACAGCGTCGGACCAATGGCCGGCGCGACAGAGATCGCAATAGTGATGTTCCCCATCACCACACCACGGCGCTCGACGGGAACCAATGTCAATACGGTCGTCATCAGCAGCGGGATCATCACCGCCGTGCCCGAGGCCTGCACGATTCGGGCAGCCAACAGCAGCCAGAACCCCGGCGAGATCGACGCGAGCAAGGTCCCGGCCGAGAACAGGCCCATGGCCAGCAAGAAAACCGTTCGAGTTGAGATCCGCTGCAGCAAGAAGCCCGTGGTCGGAATGACCACTGCCATGGTCAGCATGAATGCCGTTGTCAGCCACTGCACCGTTCGTGCCGAGATATCGAGATCGACCATCAGCCGTGGCAGCGCCACGCTCATAATCGTCTCGTTCAAGATCACGACAAATGCCGCGACCAGCAGAATCGCGATGACCTGACGGTCTCGCGCTGGCAGCCGCTGCGAGGCCCCCGCCTCCTGATTCGTTGTGGTTGACACCAGAACGCATCCTTACGTTGTCGACTTCGGCATACGACGACTGCGCCGTACGGAATGCACGACCCTACGCAGTTCGAAGGCGCCGCACATATGGTCAGACTCACGGTCGCGGTCAAACTCATCGCCACCGCCGGCGCCGGACGACCCGACGCCGATTAGACCCGACAACGCTATGACCCAGCACTGACATTCCCCAACGGAATTTTCTTCGCTCAGAGCACACCGGCACTACTGTCGGGCCATGGCGAAGGACAGAAGGAAGCCGCCAACAATCTCCGACGAGGCGTACGAAGCCGAGATTTTCCGGTTGCAAACTGAGCTGGTCAAGCTGCAGGAATGGACGCGCCAAGCCGGAGCTCGCATCCTTGTGATATTCGAGGGCCGGGACGCCGCAGGCAAGGGCGGTGCGATCAAGCGGATCACTGAATATCTGAGCCCGCGCATCGCGCGGAT
>JAICEV010000350.1 GCA_025923975.1 Propionibacteriaceae bacterium | reverse complement strand
CTGGCCAGCCGGCTGAGCGTGGTCGGCACCATGCACGACCGCTTCGAAGAGATTCTCACCGATGAGGCGCTGGATTTCGTGTGTGGGCTGCACGGCCAGTTCGCCGGTCGGCGAGCCGAACTGTTGGCGGTCCGGCGCAGCCGCGAAGACCAGAGGCTACCGTTTCGCTTTCTGACCGAAACGGTAGAGATCCGTGAGGACCCGGCATGGCGAGTCGCGCCGATCGCTCCCGGCCTCGCGGACCGTCGCTGCGAGATCACCGGACCGCCAACGCGAAAGATGACCATTGGCGCGCTCAACTCCGGAGCGCAGGTGTGGATGGCCGATTTCGAGGACGCCACGTCGCCGACGTGGTTCAACATCATCGACGGACAGCTCAACCTCTACGACGCGATCCGCCGGCAGATCGACTTCACCGACGGCGACGGCCGGCGCCACGAGCTCGGCCGTGACACTGCAACGATGATGGTGCGGCCGCGCGGTTGGCACCTCACCGAGAACCACCTGGTGATGGACGGCCAGCCGATACCCGCAGCTTTCGTGGACTTCGGTCTGTTCTGCTTCCACAATGCGCAGACCTTGATCAGCAACGGGCGGGGTCCGTACTTCTACCTGCCCAAGATGGAGTCGCACCTCGAAGCGCGCCTCTGGCACGACGTGTTCGCCTGGGCAGAGGATGTGCTCGGGATCCCGCACGGCACCATCCGGGCCACCTGCCTGATCGAGACCCTTCCGGCCGCGTTCGAGATGACCGAGATTCTCTACGAGCTTCGCGAGTACTCGGCAGGGCTCAATGCCGGTCGCTGGGACTACATCTTCTCCTTCATCAAGAACTTCGCCGATGACCCCAGCCGGGTCATGCCGGACCGGACCACCATCACCATGACGGTGCCGTTCATGCGGACGTACACCGAACTGCTGGTCAAGACCTGCCATGAGCGCGGCGCTCACGCCATCGGCGGCATGGCCGCCTTCGTGCCAAGCGGCGCCGATCCGGAGGCGACGTCCGTCGCCCTGGAACGCACCCGAGCCGACAAGGCACGGGAGGCGGGCGATGGCTTCGACGGTTCCTGGGTGGCGCATCCCGGTTTAGTGCCTACCTGCACCGAGGTTTTCTCCTCGGTTCTGGGGGATCGGCCGAACCAGATCGAGCGCCGTCGCGACGACGTGGAGGTCGACGCCGACCAACTGATCGCGCTGGGCGACATGCCGCACTCGGTCACTTTGGCGGGAGTGCGCACCAACCTGCGCGTGCCGCTGGCGTACCTGTCCGCCTGGCTCGGCGGCCGCGGCGCAGTCGCTATCAACCACCTGATGGAAGACGCGGCCACCGTCGAGATTTCCCGGATGCAGATCTGGCAGTGGATCCGTCACAGCATGCGCATGACCGGCGGCGTTCTGATCACACGGGACCTTGTCGCGGCGATGCTCTCAGAGGAGGTCGAGCAGACACTTGAGGACACCGACCCCAGTGAGCGCTGGCAGGTGACGGCGGCCCGAGACATCCTCGAGCACGGCTGTCTGGGTGAGGAGTTTCCCTCCTTCGTGACCAGCTACGGCTACAGCCACTACCTGGCTGGCCCCTGACTTACGGCCGTTTACCTTGCCGGCCAGGGATGCCCAGTTCGCGACCTCGATAGAACGCTTCTTGGGACTCGAGCACGTAGGGCGCCATTGCCTCGCGGCGCCGCTTCTCAGCCTCTGAGTCTCGCCAGGCGTCGCATGATTCCTTGCTGTCCCAGAAGGAGACGCCAACGATTTCTTCGCCGTTCTCGGACCAATAGGCGTACGCCCGAGCCAAGCCCTCCGGATAGGGATTCGGTTGCCACACGCGTTCAAAGTCCTCCAACGCACCCGCTTGTATCTTGCGGGTCGTCATCCAAACGAAGTAGTCCATTGACGTCTCCTTCTCTCGCGTGTCGTCGTTGCCTGAGCCGGTCTGGGCGCCCTGAGCCTGTCTGTCCGCCTGAGCCTGAAAGGGCGATTCGACGAACTCAGCGCACATGATCGCCAGGCTCAGTGTGATCATCGCACCAATGACCTGGATCAGAACCATGACAACATCACGCTGGCGCTTGTCCGAGTCGGGCGGATGTGCCGCACTGTGGCCGCGTTTCTCGCCTCAGAGGGCAACAGTATTCCGCCGTCAGGACTAGAGGCGAGAACCGTCAGGCCCGCGCGGCGGCGTCCTCGGCGAGGATCGCGTCAATCTGACTGACGGCCTGTTTCAGGCCTTCCTCCATGCCCATGGCGGTCAGCTGCTCCATCGTCGCGGCGTCAGGGAATTTGCTCTGGATCGTCATCTGTGTCCGCCCTTCCCTGAGCTCCGCGATTGTCACCCGGACTTCGTTGAGCGGCATATCGAAGTTCGGAGTGCCGTCGGCATTAGCGAAGCCGTCGCTGAAGACCAGCCGGTGCGGCGCATCCACCTGGGCAATCTCCCAGTAGCCCCGCGACTGATCGCCATCGGGCCCAGTCATGCGGTACTCAACACGGCCACCCGGACGCAGGTCATGTGACGTCACCGTGGCCGGGTAGGTCGGCGGGCCCCACCAGCGCTCGAGCTGGCGCGGATCGGCCCACAGTTGCCACACCCGCTCCGGCGGTGCGTCGAACTCGGCATCGAGGGTCATGGTCAAGCTGTCGGCGTCCTTGCGAACGGCAGTCACGGTCATTGGTCGGTCTCCTTCCTGTCGGGCGGGTCGGCAACGAGCGTTGTCATGCGGTCGATCCGCCCACGCCACAGCTCTTCGTATCGGTCCAGCAGGCGGCGCACCACACGCAGCCCTTCTGGATTCGTCCGGACGATCTTGCGGCGCCCGATCCTCTCCTTGGTGACCAATCCAGCTCGCTCGAGGATGGCGATGTGCTTCTGCACCGCCGCGAAGCTCATGGGGTAGTGGCTGGCCAGCTCGGCTACGCCCTCCTCGGAGTCGACCGCGCGCCGCACGATGTCCCGCCGGGTGGGGTCCGCCAACGCGCCGAACATGCGATCGAAGTCGGGTGGAGCGATTTGCATTTGTACAACCATATGGTTGTATGGAGCTTGGCGTCAAGCACAGAACACCTATCAACGATGCTCAAGGAGTGGTTCGATGCGGAAGATCACAGCAGGTCTGTTCATCTCCCTCGACGGAGTCGTCGAGGACCCTCAGGATTGGCATTTCCCGTACTTCAACGACGAAATGGGCGCAGCGGTCGATCGCCAGCTGGTCGCCGCCGACACGCTGCTGCTCGGCCGCAAGACATACGACAGCTTCGCCGGTGCATGGCCGGACCGGGAAGCCGAAGGCGGCGAGGACGCGGACTTCGGCAAAAGGATCGGCGATGCACGGAAGATCGTGGTCTCGAACCAGAATCTTCAGTTCGCCTGGCGCAACTCCGAGCAGCTGAAGGGCGACCTCGTCGCGGCCGTCACCGCACTGAAGAACGAGCCCGGCACAACGGACATTGCAATGAGCGGATCCATCTCAATCGTTCGTCAGTTGCTGGACGCCGGTCTCCTCGACGAACTGCACCTGCTGGTCCACCCGATTGCCGTCCGCAAGGGCATGCGCCTGTTCGACGAGGGCGAGTCCACGATGCCGCTACGGCTAGTCTCCGCCGAGACCTTCACGACGGGCGTCTTGTACCTCATCTACGCCCCAGCTGAATCCCTTACCGAGGGAACGTACGAGGAGGCGAAAGCGCACCTACCCCAGACTGAGAACGGCTGATATTCCAGCCCTTGGCAGATCATCGGTGCCGCGCGAGCGCCATCCCTGGACAAGGGAGAGCAGCTCATCGCGCATCTCATCGGGAGTTATCGTGCGGTCGATCAGCGCCGAGAAGAAGGTGCGTCGCATGCTGCGGCCGAGGCTGCGGATTGCATCGTCTGTGCACTCCGGGAGCACCTGCCGAAGCGGGGTGGCACACGAGTTGAGACGGCCGTCGATGGCAGCCTCGATGTGGTGCCAATCGAGCCTGGTCCTAATTGGCCGAGTATCTAGAAGAAACATCAAAGGTGCTACAGCCGACCCGTGGTTTCAGGGCGGAGAATCCCGTCAGTCACCGATTGCTACCAGGACGCGTTGCCGTGACCCAGCGTCGACCAGGTCATGGGCTTCGGCTGTCCACTCGAGCGGAAGAGGCGTACCGATCGAGATCGACAGCGCGCCTTGGTGGGCGGCAGCGGTCAAATCCTTGGCAGCCTGCTGTTTCGCCGCGGCTGGGAAGTCATCG
>JAICEV010000349.1 GCA_025923975.1 Propionibacteriaceae bacterium | reverse complement strand
GTTATCAATCCGTCGGCCCAGGCTGCGCACCAGCGGGCGGTAGGCACGCTTACCGCGGCACCGAGCAGCGGCGGTGGATCGGGCGGCCGGGTCCACACCCGCGCCCGATCGACACGGACTAGCCCGTCGTGGGTTACCTCCTCACCGCGCAGCAGTGCCCGAATAATGTCGACGCATTCCCGCAGTCGGTCGTTGCGTACCTGCTTGGACGGCCAGCCGGTACCGGTGATGTGCTCGTTGCTGGCCTCGCCGGTGCCGAGTGCCGCCCAGAACCGGCCGGGATACATGGCACTGAGGGTGCCGATGGCCTGGGCGATCACTGCCGGGTGGTAGCGCTGGCCTGGCGCATTGACAACCCCGAAAGGCAGCGTGGTGGCCTGCAGAGCGGCACCCAGCCACGACCAGGCAAACCCGGACTGGCCCTGCCGCTCGCTCCACGGCGAGAAGTGGTCGGAGGACATCGCTGCATCGAAGCCAGCCTCCTCGGCGCGCTGCACCGCAGCCAGCAGTTCGCTGGGATGAACCTGCTCGTGTGAGGCATGGAAGCCGAAAGCGGGCATGCCAGATCTGTACCCCGTTCATCCGATTCGACGCCGCTTGTGCAGCAACGGGCAGGGCCCAACCAACTGTCGGTGATCGGGACGCTGGACTATCGCAGCTCTGTCAGGATGTGCGACATGGCGCAGAACGCTCTGATTACCGGCGTCGGGCGTCGGCGTGGGATCGGCGCAGGTATTGCGGCAGGTCTGGCTGCCGACGGTTGGGATCTCGCTCTCTCGTACTGGCATCCCTATGACGAAACGCCAAGAACACTGGACCAAAAGCCTGCTCGCTCACCGCATCGTAACTGGTCAGGTACCACGCAGATTGCGGCCGTCTCGTTGTTGCACCTGACCGGTTTCGGCGTGTAGAGACGCAAACGCAATGAGCTCGGAGGAGACCTGCTGATCTAGATCCGACGTCTGGTCGACCGGCCGGGTGTTGGACGGGCTGCATCCCAGCAACAGGCATCCAACGATCAGGATGAGGAGCGAGGAGGACGGCCGGCGCAACGTAGTGAGCTAGCCGGTCGTGTGGCCGGATTGGGGCAAAGCGGCCAATATCGCCCGCTTGATCCGCAGCATGTAGACGCCGTACGCCGTGGTGCTGCACGCGGCGGCGATTCCAACGATGGATGCCACGAGTGGTGCGGCCACGGTCTCTGAGTTGATCAGCCAGAAGCCGAGCAAGGCCCACGCAACGACCCATCCGGCGATGTAGAAATCGATGGTCCGGTGAAAGATGAACCCGAGCGGGATGAAGTGCAAGCCGACCACTAACGCAATAGCCGGTGCGAGGTATGCGTAGGCGCCGTTTACTATCAGCAGTGCGCAGACAACGCCGATGATCACCGCTTCGGCGGCGAAAGTGACGCTGAATCCGATCCGCAAGGCGCGGCCCCGACGGTTCGCGTCGTCGCCGGTTGGAACAGGCAGCCGACCTGCAGACCGGAGCAGCTGGACGCCGTTGATCACGAAAATCACCGCAAGGACGCTGAAGATCACGACAAGTGCCACGCCGACCGCTACCGGCAGACCGTACAGCGACCATGACGCCCACAGCAGAGTGAAGAACGCCATCAGGAAGAGCCCGATGGCCGCGAACCGTGCCGCTGGGCGAGTGGCGAGGCCATTCTGCACCGTCGTCTCAGCCAATGCTGCTCCTCCGCGACTACCGCTCGTCGATGGCGCCGAGAACCGGTTTGACGTCGACGATGGGCGTTCCATCGATTGCTTCGAGGCTGCTGACGTGGAGGCGGTGCCCGTCAATGTCGAGCACCCGTACGCGATGCAGGCCAATCGGATTGGGACGGCTCGATGCCCTCGTGCTGAAGACCCCAGCCTCTGGCCGGCTCAGGTCTCCACGCGGATGCACCCTCAAGACGCTGCGGTCGGCCTTGTGCAACCACGTCAGCAGGACGATCTCGTCGCCAGCAGCAATGCCGTCGAGGCCAACGTGGACCTCAGGATCCAAGATCAGGTAGGCGTCCGGCGCGCCCTCATCACCCTGCCGCGGTGCGTCCGCCGTCGAAGTGAGCGGACTCTGTACGCGTCCTATCGGGCGGACTGTGAAGTCGATCTCGGAGGAGTCGGCCATGGAGGCACTCAATCACAGCTTTGATCGGGCGAGCGGGTGGGGAGCAGCAGAATCTGCTTTATGAGCGACAGCCGCGATCTGGGGAGACGCTGCTCCACTCGCCCTGTGTCGCCGTCCCGGTACTAGCCAAATTCGCTGATAACCTCTGTTGCGGCCTACCAACCCACGTCCTGACCCGCGAGGCACGAAAGGGCGGTCATGAGTGCAGCCGATAGTGCGCCCGGAAACCTCGGTGGTTGAGTCTCCTCCGCCGGCGCTCCTGGTGCTTGAGGACGGCCGCACCTTCCACGGACGGGCGTTCGGCGCCATTGGTGAGACCTTTGGCGAGGCAGTCTTCGCCACCGGGATGTCGGGTTATCAAGAAACCCTGACCGATCCCAGCTACCACCGCCAGGTGGTGATCGCGACAGCGCCACACATTGGCAACACCGGATGGAATGACGAGGACAACGAGTCAGGCCGGATCTGGGTCGCGGGCTATGTAGTACGCGACGCCGCTCGGATTCCGTCCAGCTGGCGATCCCGCCGGAGCCTGGATTCCGAGCTGCAGGCCCAGGGCATCATCGGGATGCGGGACGTGGATACCCGCGCTCTGACCCGCCATATCCGCGAGCGGGGAGCCATGCGGGTAGGAGTCTCGAGCGTGGAAACCAGCGCAGCCGCGCTGCTGGAACGCGTTCAAGCGCAGCCATCGATGGTGGGCGCTCACCTCGCTGATGAGGTGAGCACCATCCAGCCCTACGTCGTCAGGCCGGACGGTGAACCGCGATTCCGTGTGGTGGCGGTTGATCTCGGCATCAAATCGATGACTCCCACTCGGATGGTGGAACGCGGCCTCGAGGTTCATGTGGTGCCCTCGACGATTTCGGTGAGCGAGATGGAAGCGCTGCATCCCGACGGCGTGTTCTTCTCGAACGGCCCCGGCGACCCGCAAGCTGCAGACCGCCAGGTTGCGGTGCTCAGGTCCGTACTGGCGGCGGGCATCCCGTATTTCGGCATCTGCTTCGGCAATCAGCTCTTCGGTCGGGCGCTCGGATTCGGCACCTTCAAACTGGGTTACGGGCATCGCGGCATCAATCAGCCAGTGATGGACCTCACCACGCGGAAGGTCGAGGTCACCGCGCACAACCACGGGTTTGCTGTCGCCGCCGCACCTGGGGAACGGCACCAGACGCCGTACGGCAGCGCTGAGGTCAGCCACATCTGCCTCAACGATGACGTGGTCGAGGGTTTGCAGCTCACCGATGCCGACGGCAGGCTGCTGGCTTTCTCTGTGCAATACCACCCGGAAGCAGCCGCCGGCCCCCACGACGCGAGCTATCTCTTCGATCGGTTCGTCGATCTCATGGCGACTCACGGAGGGACCGGGTAATGCCGAGGCGCACTGATCTCGAGTCGATCCTCGTCATCGGCTCTGGTCCCATAGTGATCGGCCAGGCATGCGAGTTCGACTATTCCGGCACCCAGGCCTGCCGGGTGCTCCGGGACGAGGGTTTCCGGGTGATCCTGGTCAACTCCAACCCGGCGACGATCATGACCGATCCCGAGTTCGCCGACGCGACCTACATCGAGCCGATCACGCCCGAGTTTGTCGAGATGGTCATCGCGAAGGAGCGGCCAGACGCCCTGCTGGCGACACTCGGCGGCCAAACAGCGCTGAACACCGCGGTCGCCCTTCATGAGAACGGTGCTCTGGAGCGCTATGGCGTCGAGCTCATCGGTGCGTCGATCGAGGCGATTCAACGCGGCGAGAACCGCCAGCACTTCAAGGCAGTCGTTGAGGGACTGACCGATATTGCCGGCGGCGCCGCAGAGGTGGCGCGCAGCTGCATCTGTCACTCGATTGACGACGTGCTGGGCGCCGCGGATGATCTTGGTTACCCGCTGGTAGTGCGGCCCAGCTTCACCATGGGCGGCGTGGGTTCCGGTCTGGCTCACAACGAAGCTGATCTTCGCCGGATTGCCGGTGCCGGGCTGTCCGCCAGCCCCACCACCGAAGTGCTGATCGAGGAGTCGGTCTTGGGCTGGAAGGAATACGAGCTCGAGGTCATGCGCGATAAGGCCGACAACGTAGTGATCGTCTGCT
>JAICEV010000348.1 GCA_025923975.1 Propionibacteriaceae bacterium | reverse complement strand
TACGCCGCTCTCGGCCCGCTGCTACAGACTCACTTCGGACTCGACGATACCGATGTCCTGCTGGTAAGACTCGCCGGGCTACCAGCGATGTTGTTGGCTCCTATTGCCGGCTGGCTGGCCGGGCGGCACGGCTCTGTGCGGGTAGCCGTCGCGGGATTTCTAATCGCCGCGGTAGGACTCGCAGCAGAGGCACTCTCGGCTACTGCACTCTGGCCGCTTGTCATCGCCAGTGTCATTTTCGTTCTAGGCATTGCCACCACCGTGCCCGGAGTGATCGCGACGGTCGGTAGCCGCGGCGGCTCATCTCGGGCCGGCGCACTGGCCCTCAACGGGCTCTATGTGTTCGCAGGAGCCTCCTGCGGCCCGCTCGTGGCCCAGCTTCCGATCGGGTTCAGCGGCCTCATGCTCATGCTTGCGGCACTGCTCCTCGTGGCGGCAGCGCTAATGGCAATCAGTAGCCGGCGAGCGGTCGACGTCGGGTCCGCTCGGTAACAACGACGCCACGAGGACGGCCTTGAGATGACTCATGGTTTCACCTCCGGTGGGTGATGCTCAGCCGTGCCGGCGAATGGGAGTCTTCGATTATGGAGACCAGTCAGCTGAGGAGTGCCACCCCACGAACGCCCAGTGGCCGTGCAACCAAGTCCACGGGGCGAGCCCGTGCCGCCGGCAAGCAGACTGAGCGATCCCGGGCTGCCCGAAAAACCCCGGCGACGCCGAGCGAAAGCGACGATGGGTTCAAGCGTCTGAGCCCTGAGGAACGTGCCGCTGCGGGCAAAGCGGCACGTGCAAAGGCTCCGTTGGAGGCGCACGCGGATTTCCAGCCAAAGCGGTCACGCGATCCTGTTGGCCTGTTGCTCGGTCAGGCTGAGACCCGTGTCCCTGACCTCGTCCCGATCCGACATGGCCGGATGCTGGTGTCACCGTTCACGTTCTACCGGGGCGCAGCACTGATCATGGCCGCGGATCTGGGGGGGACCCCGACATCTGGGCTGCGAACCCAGCTGTGTGGCGATGCCCACCTGTCCAACTTCGGCGCGTACGCCTCGCCGGAGCGTCGCTTGGTATTCGACATCAATGACTTTGACGAGACGCTGCCTGGCCCATTCGAGTGGGATGTCAAGCGACTGGCAGCGAGCATCGTCGTAGCCGGACGCGACAAGGGGTTTTCGAGGAAGCAGTATCGCAAGGCAGCCCTGGCTGCCGTTGAAAGCTACCGCACAGCAATGCGAGCCTTCGCCGCGCAGCCGATCCTCGCCGTGTGGTATGCGCACCTGGAGGTCGAGCAGGCCATCGCGGAGTACAAGGCCGGCCTCAGCCCGCGCCAGCTGAAGGAGAGGAAGGCCAGGCTCAAGGCGGCTGAAGCCGGATTTGCGAAGGCACGCACTCGGGACAGCTTGCAGGCGATCGGGAAGCTGACCAGGCTCGTCGATGGAAAGCGTCAGATCATCAGCGATCCGCCGCTGATCGTCCGGCTTGATGAAATGCTCGACATGAACCCCGAAGCGGTGCGCGGTCGGCTCGACAGCCTGATAGCCGCCTATCGCAACACGCTCCAATCGGACCGCCGAGTTCTGCTCGACCATTTCAACTTCGTCGACGTTGCGCACAAGGTGGTCGGGGTGGGCAGTGTCGGGACCCGGGCCTGGATTCTGCTGCTGGAAGGCGGAGTCGAGGCGGAAGCCCTACTGCTGCAGGCGAAGCAAGCTGGGCCCTCGGTGCTCGCCGGCTACGCGGGCGAATCGGAATTCACCAACGATGGAGAGCGCGTGGTTGCTGGTCAGCACCTCATGCAGGCAGCGAGCGATATCTTCCTCGGCTGGCTTCGCGCACGACCGATGGGTGGCCGGAATCAGGACTATTACTTGCGGCAGCTCCGAGACTGGAAAATGTCCATCGCGATCGAGGAGATGATCCCCGCGGGTTTCGTGCTGTACGCCCAGTTCTGTGGCTGGACGCTGGCCCGCGCGCACGCTCGAGCTGGCGACCGAATCAGCATTGCGGCATATCTCGGCAACTCGGCCAAGTTCGACAACGCAATCGCGGACTTCGCCGAGACGTACGCCGATCAAAATGAACGCGACCACGCAGCGCTGGCCGCGGCTGTTGAGGATGGACGAGTCGAGGCACAGCCCGGGGTGTGACTATTCACCCCACCAGGGTGATGCTCAGCGAGCGCGGTACATGCGACTCTTCGATCACGGGGGCCCGCGCGCCGTGACTCGTGCCAGAGCAGCAATATCCAGGAGAGCGCCTCATGAGCGAACCGCTTCAGCCTGAAGATTTCCCTGGCCCTCCTGGACTGCCGTTCCTCGGCAATGTTCGGGCCATCGATCTGGCGCAGCCGATCGAGAGCCTGATGTCTCTTGCTCGCGAGTACGGTCCGATCTTCAAGCTGACCTCACCTGCTGGCATCTCGGTGGTGGTATCCGGCGTCGATCTTGTTTCGGAGATCTGCGACGACGCTCGCTTCGACAAGGTCATCACCGCAGGCCTGTCGATCTTGGCCGAGGGTCCAGTTGATGCTGGCCTGTTCACGGCCCACACCGATGACCCGATGTGGGCCCGCGCGCACGGCCTCCTGATGGCGCCTTTCAGCATGCAGGCGATGCGGGACTACATGCCGGCAATGATCGACATCGCCGATCAGCTGATGGGCAAGTGGGATCGGCTCAATCCCGGCGAGCAGGTCGATGTGCCGGCTGACATGACTTCGCTGACGCTCGACACCATCGCACTGTGCGGATTCGGATACCGGTTCAATTCGTTCTATCGCGAGACGCCGCACCCATTCGTGCAGGCGATGGTCCGAGTGCTCGACGAGTCGCAGGCGCGGATCCGGCAGTTGCCAATCAAGACCCGGCTCAAGATCAGTGCACAGCGCCAGTTTGAAGAGGATCAGGCCTTCATGGCCAGTTTGGTGGATGATCTGATCCGCAAGCGCCGAGCCATGGGTGATGCCGCGGACAACACTGACCTGCTCGGCCGGATGATCACTGGAGTCGACAAGCAGACAGGGCTGACCCTGCCGGACGAGAACATCCGGGCCCAGTGCATCACGTTCTTGGTCGCCGGCCACGAGACGACCAGCGGACTATTGTCGTTCGCCATCTACTTCCTGCTCGAGCATCCGGAATACCTCGACCGCGCGCGTGAGGAAGTTGATCGGGTACTCGGCGGCACTCTGCAGCCAACCTTCGATCAACTGCACGAGCTCACCTACGTACGCCAGGTTCTCGATGAGGCGCTGCGGCTGTGGCCGACGGCGGCGGGATTTCGACGTCACGCAAAGGAGGACACCGTCATCGGTGGCGGGCGCTACGCGATCCCGGAAGACCTGGGGATGATGGTCCTGTCCCCGATGTTGCATCGTGACAAGTCGATCTGGGGCGAGGACGCCGAGGAGTTCAATCCCGACCACACCACGCCGGAACGGATGAGCGCGATCCCGCCGAACGCGTACAAGCCGTTCGGAACCGGGCAACGGGCCTGCATCGGGCGGCAGTTTGCGCTGCAGGAGGCCGTGCTTGTCCTCGGCATGCTGCTGCAGCGGTTCGAGTTGATCAAGGACCCGAACTACCGGCTGCACACCAAGGTGACCCTGACCGTCAAGCCTGCCGACCTCTACATTCAGGTCAGGCGCCGGGCAGATCGCCCGATTGACAAAGCTGAGCCGGTCAGTGCTACTGCTCAAGCCCAAGAAACCCCGCGGCCGATCGTTGATCACCGGCATAACACGCCGCTGGCCGTGTTGTTCGGGTCGAACCTCGGAACGGCTGAGGGCATTGCCACCCGCCTCGCGCAAGAGGGGACAGAGCGCGGCTATGACGTAACCCTGGGGTCTCTTGACGATTACGTTGAGCAGTTGCCGGCCAAAGCAGCGATTCTGGTTTGCTCCTCTTATAACGGGCTACCGCCGGACAACGCGATCAAGTTCCACCATTGGATGAACGAGGCGGGACAGGCGGCGTTTGAGGACTTGTCATACACCGTCTTTGGCTGCGGCAACACCGAGTGGGCTACCACGTACCAGGCGGTGCCTACTGAACTCGATGCCGGCCTCGAACAACACGGCGCCACGCGCGTACACCCTCGTGGCGCCGGCGACGTACGCGGCGACTTCGATGCCGCGTACCGCAACTGGCACGACACACTCTGGAAAGACATCGCCACTGCCCTCGGCGTCGATGCGCCACACGAGACCGATGAGAGTCAGCCGAGGCT
>JAICEV010000347.1 GCA_025923975.1 Propionibacteriaceae bacterium | reverse complement strand
TTCGGCAGGGCTGCAGCGGATCGTCCAGATATGGCGATCTTGCTTCCGCGGATCCCGCTGCCGACGACGATCATGTCTAGCCCGGCAACCGCTTCGTCGACCAGGATTGGCCAGCTGGGTGGGAGGCCGATGGCTGTGATGCCGCCATACTCCATGCCCGTCTCCCGAACCGCGTCGTCCATCGCGGCAAAGGAAATCTTGCGTAAGTTGAGCCGCTTCTTGATCAGCCGATTGACGTCAGCGCGTTCGGAAGCTTGCACGAGGCATGCTGCCATCGTGGACACGTCGGCGCGCCGGCCGGCCACCACGACACAGTTGGCCGAGACCTCCAGCGGCACGTCGTACGCCGCACAGAACGCCGCCGTGTCGGCTCTGTCGGGGTCGATGGGAGCCACGAAGCATTCCAGCCCGAGATCAGCAATTGCGTTTCTGACGGGCTGCGCCAAGAGACCGGGATGGTCAAGGGCCGGCTGCCAGTCCAAAGTTCCGACGATGTGCATGAGAGGAGGATCATAGTGAAGCTCGTCGTCACCGACAGCGATGACCCCCGGCTAGCAGATTACGTGCGGCTCAGGGAGGTGTCGCTGCGGCGGCATCTGGAGGCCGAACAGGGCCTCTTCATCGCCGAGGGCGCGAAGGTCATCCGCCGGGCCATCGAGGCCGGATACCGGCCCCGGTCGTTTCTGCTGGCCGCGCGCTGGCTGGACGGCTTGTACGACGTTCTTACCCGCTGGCCCGCTGTACCGGTCTATGTCGTCACCGAGGATGTGGCCGAGCAGGTGACGGGCTTCCACGTGCATCGTGGTGCCTTAGCCTCACTGCAGCGCGAGCAGCGGCATAGCGTCGAAGCGATCTTGGCACTGCAGCGGCTGGTCGTTCTGGAGGACATCGTCGATCACACCAATGTCGGTGCAATCATGAGAAACGCGGCCGGTCTGGGATGGGACGGTGCTCTGCTCTCGCCGCGGGCGGCCGATCCGCTGTACCGCCGATCGATCAAGGTGAGCATGGGTGCCGTGTTCTCACTGCCCTGGGCTCGTCTTGAGGACTGGGGTGCAGCCCCTCAGCTACTGAGGGCGGCAGGCTTTCTGACGGTGGCGCTCAGCCTGGCACCAGATGCAGTCGAGGTCAGACAGCTTGCGTCGAGCATCACGCCCCAGACGCGCATTGCTTTGATGTTCGGCACAGAGGGTTCCGGACTCTCCAAGCGCTGGTCGGATGGTGCCACGGTGCGGTCTCGCATCCCGATGTCTGCTGGCATCGATTCGCTCAATGTGGCCGCCGCAGCGGCGATCGCCTGCTATTCCTTGTCGTCTCGGGGCGTCACCGGCCAGTCGTCGGGATAGAGGTCGGCGGCGTCCTCGTGCAGTGCATAGAGCTTCTTGCGGGCCCGCCCAGCGAGCCGGTCGCCGAACACAATGCCGTTCAGATGATCGGTCTCGTGTTGTAGGCAGCGAGCAAGCAGGCCGGTGCCGATCACCTGAACATTCTCGCCGTTCTGGTCGAGGCCTCGGCAGATTGCATAGTCAGGTCGAGCCAGCTCGATGTAGGCGCCCGGCAGGGACAGGCAGCCCTCGTCGGCCGCATGGAGCTTGCGGTCCTTACCCTCGGGCAAGCTGACCTCGGCGTTGCACATCACACCGACGTGCCTGACCTGGTCATCATCGGGACAGTCATAGACGAACACGGCCAGATCAACACCCACCTGAGTGGCAGCCAGACCAACGCCCTCCGCGGCGTACATGGTGGCGAACATGTTTCGCACCAGCTCACGCAGCTCGTCATCGAAGGCCGTCACTGGGCGGGTGGGGCGGTGCAGGACTGGGTTTCCCCAGCGGAGGATCGGCAGGATCGTTCCCCCGGTCCGCAACTCCTCCACGGTGCTGATCTGAGATGGCACGCCGGTGAGGCTACCGCGTGGCGTGCTTGGATTACGTACTCGCGTATTTCAGAGTGGTCACGTGGCCGAGACAGAGTTGCCGCCGGAGCTGGAAGCGCTGCTGTCCAGCTACTTACGGCATCTGCGCGGGCAGCGAAACCTCGCCGAGCACACCGTACGCGCCTACCGAACCGACCTGCTGAACCTGTTCACCCATCTGGGGCGACTCGGCATCGATTCCTTGGACAGTGTCGATCTGAGGGCATTGCGAAGCTGGCTGGCCAAGCAGCACACACTCGGTCAGGCACGCACCACGTTGCAACGCCGAGCTGCGGCAGCGCGAGTCTTCTTCGCCTGGGCTCGCGAGACGGGCCAGATCGCTACAGATCCAGCGGCCAACCTGCGCTCACCCAAGGTCAGCCGAATATTGCCACCTACTCTGGAAGCCGCAACGGCAGCTCAGATGCTCAATGCGGCAGCTGCCACGATGGGCGAGCCTGGGGGACCAATCGCCGTTCGTGATGTCGCCATCTTGGAGGTCTTGTACGCAACCGGAATCCGGGTATCGGAGTTGTGCGGTCTGGACATGGCTGATCTTGATCGGGAGCGTCAGGTGATCAGAGTCCTCGGCAAGGGCAGCAAGGAGCGGACCGTGCCGGTAGGTGCACCGGCTGTCAGGGCGGTCGATGTCTGGCTGGAGAAGGGTCGGCCACAACTTGTGACCGGCGAGTCCGGCCATGCCATTTTCCTAGGTGAGCGTGGCAAACGAATCGACCCGCGCGTGGCCCGCCGGGTCGTCCACCGTTCCCTTCAGATGACTCCGGGGGCACCTGACTTCGGACCCCACGGACTTCGGCATGCGATGGCAACCCACCTGCTGGAGGGCGGGGCGGACCTGCGTAGCGTGCAGGAGATGCTCGGGCACGCTTCGTTGGCCACGACGCAGATCTACACACACGTGACGAACGAGCGGCTGCGATCGGCGTTTGAGCAGGCCCATCCTCGGGCCTGACGGAAGGAGCAAAGCGCGCAATTTTCAGCTGCTCGCGCATCGCGCTTGGAGTCCGCGCGATTGCCCGACGCTCGCAGCTGAGTCACAGCCAGCTCATGGGGTTGCTGAGTTGTCCGTTGAGCCACACCATCAGATGGAGATGGCAGCCGGTGGAGAGACCGGTGCTTCCAACCTCGCCGATCAGCTGTCCGCGACTGACCCGCTGACCCGGCCGGACCAGATAGCGTGCGGCGTGGTTGAAGGCGGTCTTCACCTGAACTCCGTCGACGCTGCCGTGGCTGAGGAACAGCCGATTGCCGTACGCAGGATTGAAGAAGGCCCGGGTGACGACCCCTGCATACGGTGCACGAATGGCTGTACCGCAGGCAGCGGCGAAGTCAGTGCCATCGTGCAGCTTCCAAACCTTGCGCAATGGATGGAGCCGCATCCCGAACCCAGAGGTCACCGCGCCAATCACCGGGTGGAGAAACCCGTGACTGCCGAGCCGTGCAGACGGGGTGACCGCACTGGTCTGAGTTGCGGATCCGGCCGCCATCGCACGAGCCGCGTCCTCGCGCTCCACGACCTCCCGCTGTGACTCCGCAACCAGCCGGAGCCTGCCACCGCGATTGCCAACCAGTAGCAGCGGATCGAGGTAGTTCCTGCCCTCCCGGAGCCCCCAGTGGAGACAGCCGAGACAGTGCCCACCTGTCTTCAATACGCCGATCACTTGCCCAAGCTCCACCCGCTCGCCGACGCGCAAGGTGCTGACCACCGGCTCGTACGTAGTGCGGACCGAGCCGTGGTCAATGCTGACAACGGGCTTGCCAGCGATTGATTCGGCGAACCTGACCGTACCGCTCGCTGCAGCCAGGATCTCCTCACCAGGCCTGGCGACAAGATCAATTCCGCGGTGGCCGGAGGCCCAGGCGAGCGCTGGGGGAGAGAACCCTTGCTGCACAACAGGCGCTCCGCGAAGTGGCCAGCCGGCCGGCATGGGCAGTGCAGGTGCGGCCGTCGCAGGAGTCGGAATAGCGAGCACACTCAGGCACGCCGCCACGAGCAGCGCTATCCGAAGGTGTCGAGGGAGGACTCGCATGGCGGCAGTCTCCGGATGCTGGCCGGAATCGTGCAGCCGCAAGCAAATCTGTGGATGACTTTCGGAGCTACTCGTTCGCTGTGGATAGACTCACCTGTGCAGATCTGCCAGCAGATCTGACTTCGCATGCTCACCAACCGGCCACCAGGCCGGGCGGCACAATCGGTCTCGACGCGACTAAGAGTCAAGTCGAGTGGATGTCGCGCGAGCATCAGGCAGCGCCGAAAGGTTCGGTGCTGATTAACCGTACGCCGGTGCCCGCCCCGTGTGCCGGCAAGGA
>JAICEV010000346.1 GCA_025923975.1 Propionibacteriaceae bacterium | reverse complement strand
TGGATTGGGCGGTTGATCCGGATCAGATCACTCTTGTGCCTGACGTCATGGCCGGGCTCATCGAGCTGTCTCGGGTGCTGGTTGCTCCGGGCGAGCAGGTGGCCTTCTTCACGCCGGCTTACCCGCCTTTCTTCAATGAGCTGCCGCAGGCAGGAGTCAAACTTGCTCAGCTGCCCCTGACTGCCGGCGGCGAAGTGGATCTCGACGCATTGGAGGCGTCGTTCGCCGGCGGAGTTCGCATCCTGGTGCTCACAAACCCGCACAATCCGACCGGCCAGATTGTGCCGCAACCGGTCCTGAAGCAGATTGCCGACCTGTGCGTCACATACGCCGCGTGGGTGCTTGCGGATGAGATTCACGCCCCTCTGGTTCTGGAGAGTGCGACCTACACGCCATGGCTTGAGGTTTCCGATGCAGCGCGTGAGTGCGGGATTGCTCTCACATCAGCGTCGAAGGCATTCAACGTGGCAGGGCTGAAGGCTGCTCTCGTCATCACCGCGTCCGATCGCGCTCGCGACGTCGTGCGGCAGCTACCACCCCTGACCGATCGGGTCGGGCTACTCGGCGTCATCGCCGCCGAAGCAGCTTTCATGCATGGCGACCGTTGGCTCGATGCGGTCCGGAAGCAGCTGGCGGTGAACCGCGGGCTCCTCGGCCAACTGCTGGCGGCCGAGTTGCCGGACATCACATGGAGGCCGCCGGGGGCTACATTCCTTGCCTGGCTCGACTGTCGTGCTCTGTCCCTCGGGGACGATCCCGCAGCAGTGTTCCTCGACCGCGGACGCATCGCGCTCAGTCGCGGACTGGATTACGGCCGCGAGGGCGCGGGCTTCGTTCGCCTGAACTTCGGAACGAGCCCAGAGCACGTCACGGACGCCGTCTCGCGCATGGCACGCGCAGTTGGCCGGTAGCAGCGCGCTCCACCCTGTGTACGCAGCCGGTAGAGGCCACCTAACTGCATTATGTTGCTAGGCGTGAAGGCACGGTCGGGGATTGCCCAAGCGGCCGCGCTGGTGACCCTACTGACCGCGTTTTCGGCGATTCTCGGCTTCTTCCGCGATGTCGTGATCGCCGGTGTATTCGGCGCCGGCGCCGAACTCGATGCCTATCTGGTGGCCCAGGGCCTGATGAATCTGGTACTGGCACTGGTAGCCGGCGCCATGGCGAAAGCGACCGTGCCGGTGCTGGCCGCGCAGAACGCCACAGACGACGGCTCCAACAAGTCAGCTCACACCTTGTCAGTGGTGCTGACCGTGACGCTGCTGGTGCTCGGCCTGGGCTCGTTGATCATGGCATTGGCGGCGAGCTCGGTGGTGACCGTGCTGGCGCCGGGCTTCAAAGGAGCACAGGCAGAGCTCGCTGCCTCGCTGACCCGCATCGTGCTGATTGCAACCGTCCTGATCTCGGGCACGAACCTGCTTGCCGCTGCCGCTGAGGCGCATCGCCGGTTCTTCTGGTCCGCGATTCAGGGGATTCCGTTCAACCTGATCATGATCGTGGCGGCGGTCGTCTTCGGTCCTCGTTACGGTGTCTATGCCCTTGCGGTCGGGTTCGTCGTAGGCTCGGCGGCCCGGCTGCTGTGTCAGCTGCCGCCGGTTCGTGCTCTGGGGTTACGGCTGCGCGCATCCTTCGACATCAAGGATCCGGGCTTTAGATCCATCGCAAGGTTGATTCCGCCGCTGCTGCTCGGCAGCGCTCTGGGCAATGTCAACACGATGGTCGATCGGGCCGTCGGCTCAATAGTCGGCGAGGGAACCATCTCGGCGTTGAGTTACGCCTGGCGGGTTATCTCGCTCGGCGAGACCTTGCTCGTCGCGTCGTTGCTGACTGCGCTATACCCCGCGTTCGGCGCCGCTGCCGGCAGTCGCGACCTCGGTGAGATGAGGCGGCTGGTCGGTCGCGGCTTGGCAACCGTGGCCACCGTCCTGATGCCGGTGTCGGGCTTCATGATCGTCTGCGCCGTCCCCTTGATTGCTCTGTTGTTCGAGCACGGCAGCTTTACGCCCGCCGATACTCAGCGGACGGCGACCGCCATGTTGTGGTACGCACCCGCCCTGCTGGCGCTCGGGTGGCGCGAGATGGTGGTGCGTGCCTCGTACGCGCTCGGCGACTCACGCCGGCCGGTGCTGGTGTTCGTCTTCGCCGTGTCCATCAATGTGGTCGGCGATTTCACCCTTGGCCTCACCTTCGGAATTGCCGGACTGGCTGCCTCGACCTCGCTGTCAGTGCTGTTCGCGGCGGTGGCAAACACCTGGCTGCTCGGGCGGCGCCACGGCGCTGTCGATGTTAGGGCGTTGCCTGTGATGGTGGGCCGCACGGCCGTTGCGGCCGCGACTGGCACGGTCGCCGGCGCTTTGGCCTACCGGCTGCTCGATCCAGTTGTCGGTACCGGGGTGGGTAGCGAGTTGCTGTTGCTCTCAACCGTTGGGCTGACCCTGTCGGGTGTCTTCGTTGGGGTTCTATACGCGCTGCGTGCCCCGGAGCGGCGTTTGCTCACCGAGGCCATAGATGTGGTGGCGCGCCGACGACGATAGATTCGCTCCGGCGTCCGGTCGATGCGCCCGTGAGCCGGTCGAAGGGCGCCAGAACGTCTCTCAGGCGGGTCGCACGAGGACAAATGGTGTGCTGGTAAGGCGTTGGCCCATCGGGTTGTCACTAAGGACGGCTGCCAACGTCTCCTCAGAGAGGGATCGCGGAGATACCGCACGGATCGAGCCGCCGTAGTCGTTGAGGTCCACAATGCTGACTCCGATATCCAGCGCCCGCTCGAGGTCGGCACATATCTTCTGCGCAACCTTGGCAGCCAAGGGCGGAAAGAGCACGTGCTCATACGGCGGACGCCCGCCATCGACATCCCGGGCCACCGATCCCGCCACCCGATAGAAGGTTCCATGCATCCCGAATGGGCGAGTCACGGCGCTGCCGATTACTGCGGGGATGATCCGCCTCAAACCGACGGTACGAACGACGTACTCCATCTTCTCGGGTACCGCTAGCCCCTTCGAATCGGTCCGTGGGCGGACACGAGCCGCGAGGAGCTGCGCAAACCGACCAGGCTGCATGGTGCTGATATCCACCGTTCGGCCAGTAAGCAAGATGACAACCTTCTCGCTCAGACCGACGGTGTCGCCGGGTTGAGCCACCTTGAGGCTCTCCTTCAGCGCCAGCACGAGATCATCGGCCGGGTCCAGCCACGGGGTATGCAACGGAAGGCGCAGATACTTCACCCCGGCAACGCTCACCTGCGTCCACAGGTCTGTGCGGTTGTCAGCCTTGGACTCCGCGGTAAAGGTCATGTCGACTCCCCCTGCTCGACGTTGATGGAGTGAAGCATGTGACGAATGTGATCAGATTTGATGATAGAGCGCCTGGAGACGGCTGAGAGTCCCCCGATAGATCGGCGTGTCGCGCTGGACGATCGCAGATTGCAGTGATCACAAACGCGATCACGGTAACTGATTTCGAGGCGTTTCGGGGTCGTTTCACCAAAGAGCCACTGCGAAGGATCTCCCAACCTCACCCGCCGGGCTTTGAACCGAAAGTGGCCACGGACAACATCAAAAACCGAGCGAATCATGTTGTTGGTGACCACTTTCGTGAATAGGGAGGATGATCGGATCGTGGCGACAGAACCTCGGATGGTTTCGCTGGGCTTCGGCAAGTTCGCGCGATCAGACCACATCTATGCGCTCGAGCCGCTGCTCGGCGACGAACGAGGCGATGGCCATCGGACCAGGGTGTGGGTCGAGGGCATCAAGGATCCGATCATCGCCGCACGCACCGAGGTGACGATTCTGCGTGACATGGGTCAGGAGGCCGTGGCCACGGAAGCGCCCCTGATCGATGAGGCTCTGGATTTGGCGTCGCGATTGGCTGCTGCGGCAGAGGCGGGTCGGGTTGATCTCAACGATCTTGGACGCCGAGCCCGCCGGCTGCTAGCGGGCACCACGCGCCGCGATTGAACTCCTGATATGTGTCCCGAGTGTTGTCGAAGGGCTCAGCGCCCATCCGGGCTACGCCTCAGATCTTTGGCCTTGATCCATATCTGGCGTCCATCCGGTCCTCGTACCCGCCCCCACCACTCGCCGCGATCACGTACCCAATAGTCCAGCGTTCCCGCGGCCGACCACGTTGCCATTTCGACCACAATCGGCGGCCGTACCTCCCTCCGCTCTTCTGCAGTCCGCTGGCCGTACTGGTTGTAGACAACGTCCATATCCATCGCCATCTGACATGCTTCGTCCTCGCCGAGA
>JAICEV010000345.1 GCA_025923975.1 Propionibacteriaceae bacterium | reverse complement strand
GCGTGGGCGGTACCACATGATGTTCTCGAACAGGATCGAGCCGTTCGCGCACACGGTGTCGTAGGTGAACTCCTCGCCATCGACGAATTCCTCGACGCTGACCTCGGGAACGTGCCTCAGTAGCGGCAGTACCTCCGCTAGATCATCCGCGGAATCCACCCGATACGTGTCGGCCGAGCCGGCACCGGCGATGGGCTTGACGATCAGCGGATAACCCACCCGCTCCGCCGCTTCCCACACCTCGGCCACCGATGTTGCGCTGGCATGCCACGGGGTACGGATGCCTGCACTGTCGATCTTTTGCTTCATGAGTTCCTTGTCACGAAACGGCAGGGTTTCCTCAACCGTCATGCCCTGCAGGCCGAACGACTCACGGATCCGCGCAGCGAGGATCATGTACGGCTCCCACAGGCACTCGACCTGATCGATCGACGCATGCTGGGCGAGCCCGTGAAGCGCGGCCAGCATCCCGCCTTCGTCGGTGAGAGTCACCTGTTCGTAGTGCGCAAGGGCATCCCGCGCCGGCTCCGGGAGTGCCGACGGCGGCTGGTCGCCGAGGCCGATAACCGTGGCACCCACAGCCGCCAGTGCCCGGGTGAAGTAGGCCATCTCTGCGGGATAACCGGGTGAGATCATCACAACGTTCATTGCACCTCCACGAGTTCGATCCGAAGTCGGGTGATGATGCGGTGCAGGGCATCCCGGACGACCTCGGTATCGGGATGCCTAACGATGACGTACCCCTCGCCCTCGTAGCTTGATGAGGCCGGCTGCCCTACCTCCGGAAGCCGGGCCTCGACGACAAGATCACCAATCTCGCGTTGCAGCTCGTCGACGCCGTGCACTGCACGGACCCGACCACGACCCTGCCCCCGCAGGTACGCGGTACCTGCGGCATACCGGCGTTCCGGCACCTCGAACGTGCCGAGGATGACCAGCTCAGCCCAGACCCGATAGAAGTCCACGTCGTGCACGTACCCCAGCATCGAGCTGATCTGGGCACCCGGCGGTCGCGCGGCGACCTCTGACACGGCGATGGAACCGTCGGGGCGGCGAAACCACTCCATGTGAGTCAACGCGTCGCGCACCCCAAGGACTCGCAGCGCAGCCGGCCCCACTTCCCAGATCCGCTCGTACCGCGGGTCGTTCTGCTCTCGGGGCAAGATCACGGTCCACTGGATCCATGGCTGGCGCAGCACCTCAAGCGGCGTGGGGTGGTAGTCGGAGATCGAGGAGAAGACTGTCTGGTCGCCGACCGTCACGCTGTCGAAGGTGTGCTCGTCTCCAACCAAGAACTCCTCGAGCAGCCCCGGCGAGTCGGCGTGCGGAGGAATCGCCTCCAGCCAGCCGCGCAGCGCAGAAAGATCATCGAGCCGGTAGGTTGCCTGCGCTCCCGCCCCGGCCGGAGGCTTGGCAACCAGCGGGAAGCCGACCGCTTCGGCGAACGCCAAAGCCTGGCCAGGGTCGGTGACCAGCTGATGGCGGGCACAAGGCACACCAGCGTCCTGAAGCACTGACTTCATGCGGGACTTGTCGCGTACGTTGAGCGCGGTCTCCACATTCATGCCGTCGAGGCCGAGCACTTCACGGGCGTACGCCATGGGCACCTGCAACTGCTCGAGGGCGCCGATCAGCCGCTCCACCGGGCCCATCTGCTGGCTCAAGCCGCGTACGGCCTCGACCAGTTGCTGGGGGTCAAGCGCATCGTCGACGCGCCAATGCCCGTCGAGGAGCTGCTTTAGTTCTGGAGAAAGTCGCTCGACCGGCTCTGTGGTGACGACGCCGATGCTGACGTTCGGCAACGCGGCCGCCGTTGCGACGAACCGCGCGGTTGCGGGGAGCAGGAAGGGTGCGACAAACGCAGCGACGACCATGAGGGGACGCTACTCGTGGCGTCACCTGCACAGCGCACCGGCATGGCGGGCCGGGCGAGTGGCAGTCGATCTTGGGAGTATCCGACGGCTCGGCGGGTAACATGCCGCCGTGAACGTCGTCTTCGTCGAGCCATTCTTTCCATCGACTCAGCGCAACTTCGTACGCGGGCTGGCCGAGGTCGGCGCAACGGTCATTGGAATCGGCGAGTACCCAACCGACTCGCTCGACGAGCAACTCAAGAGCTGGATGGTGCACTACCACCACGTACCGTCCGTCGTCGATGTGGGAGTCATGACCGACACCGTGCGGTGGATCCAGGACAAGCTGTGGGTCGATCGGCTCGAGGCGACGATCGAGGCGCACACCATGACGGCCGCCAAGGTGCGCGAGAACTGCACGATCCCCGGCACATCGGTGCGGACAGCATGGTTGTGCCGGGACAAGCCGTCGATGAAGGAAGCGCTGCGTGTTGCGGGCGTACCGACGGCTGCCTCCCGGGCTGCCCACAACGCCGAGGAGGTGTACGAGTTCGCCAACGCCGTGGGGTTTCCGCTGATCCTCAAGCCGCGCACTGGGGCTGGTGCCCTCGACACGACGCGGGTGGACAGCAAGGCCGACCTCGACGCCGCGCTCGGCAGGTTTGGCGGCCAAGGGGTCGACTCGATCGCAGTTGAGGAATTCGTCGAGGGCCACGAGGGCTTCTATGACACGATCTGCGTCAACGGGAACGTGTCCCTCGACTTCGTCTCGCACTACTTCCCGAACGTGCTGGAAGCGATGCGTGCTCGGTGGATCTCTCCACAGTTCATCGCCACCAATCGTGTCGACTCGGTTTCGGACTACGCGCAGCTGCGCGAGCTCGGTGGCCGCGTCAACGAAGCCCTCGGGATTGGTACCAGCGCAACCCATATGGAGTGGTTCTTCGGCCCGAAGGGACTGCGGTTTTCTGAGATCGGTTGCCGCCCACCCGGCGTAGGTGCGTGGGATCTGTATTCGGTTGGCAACGACCTCGACCTTTACCGTGAGTGGGCCAACGCCATCGTGCACGATCACATCGCTGCCCGTCCGTCCCGAAGCCACGCCGCTGGCATAGTGGCGCTGCGGCCGGACCACGACGGTCAGATCACCGGTTATTCCGGTGTCGATGACATCCAAGCAAGGTCGGGTGAGTGGGTGATCGACGCGCACCTGCCCCCGCCGGGTACGCCGACCCAGCCAGTGGAGGCCGGCTACATGGCCAACGCGTACGTACGCATGCGCCATCCCGACTACGACGCGTTGCGCGGTCTGCTCGACGATGTGGGCCGCACCATACACGTGTACGCCCAGTGAGTACCGCCCCGCCACGGCGCCAATCCTGGTCGGCCGGAAGCGGCACCAGCCGCCTCGCCATCAACCAGCTCCAGCAGCAGGATCTGCTAGACGAGGCGGCGGTGGATCGCTTTCTTGCTACTCACGAGGTTCCCATCGTCGAAGGCCGCCAGTGCACGTTCCTGTTCCGCGGCGAAGCCGACGAGGTGCATCTTGCGCAACGAATTCTCGGCTTGCCCAGTCGGCTCCCGATGCGGCGGATAGCTGCGACCACGTTGTGGTACATGGTGCTCAAAGTGCCGGATGGCTCCCGCATCAACTATCAGATCGAGGTACGCCGCGGCGACCACGTCGAGCGTTTCAACGACGCTCTGAACCACAAGCTGTCGCACAGTCCGTTTGGCGCGATTTCGGTCTGCTTTTCGCGCGGCTACATCACACCTGAGTGGACCTTCCCCGATGACAGCGCGCCACCGGGCGAACTGACTGAGCTCGTCGTGGACAGCCGGGCAATGCAGCGCGAGAATCCGGTGACTATCTATCTGCCGGCTCGGTTCCGTCGCACCGAGTCATATCCCTTGATGCTGGTGCATGACGGTGGTGAATTTTTGCAGTACGCCGCTGCGAAGGTGGTCCTCGACAACCTCATGCACCGGCGTGAGATCGCCGACATGGTCGTAGCGTTCTTGAACCCGAAGGATCGGCTCACCGAATACGCCAATTCTCCGGCGCACGCCCGCTTCCTCACTCACGAGCTGTTGCCGAAGCTCGAAACCGAGTTTCCACTGGTGGGTGACCGTTCCGGTCGCAGCCTGCTGGGTGCCAGTTTCGGGGCCATTGCCTCACTGTCGACCGCGTACCGTTCCCCAAGCACTTACGGGTCCCTGGTATTCATGTCTGGCTCATTTGTCCATGCCGACGCGGGAACCGACCACGGCGGTGGCGAGGTCTTTGACCCGGTAGTGAGATTCGTCAACCGATATCGAGATCGACCCCGTCGGGTTGCCGATCGGCTTTTCGTCAGCTGCGGCACATATGAGCCGCTCATCATTCCGAACCGGTCCATCGTGCCGGT
>JAICEV010000344.1 GCA_025923975.1 Propionibacteriaceae bacterium | reverse complement strand
GATTCCGGAACGTCGGTCTGATCACCGAAGACCTGAGGGCTGGCCACCGGCAGGTCGGCGTACCAGTCATAGAAGGAGGTCATCGCCCCGCCGATGAGATGGTTGAAGCGAGTCCCCACGCAGTGCGAGACCATCGACATTGCCGGAATGGGTGAGAAGTTGGCGATCCGATCCGGCCCGTAGGTCTTGATCGTGTGCACCTGGGCTGCAGCGATCATTTCGACGGCTTCGGCCCAGGAGGTACGAACGAGTCCGCCCTTGCCGCGAGCCCGGTGATAGCGGCGGCGACGCTCGGGGTCGTTGACCACATCAGCCCAGGCCAACACCGGATCACCTAGGCGCTGCTTGGCCTCCCGATACATCTCCAGCAGGACTCCGCGTGCGTACGGATACCTGACCCGGGTGGGGGAGTAGGTATACCAGGAGAAGGCGGCGCCGCGCGGGCAGCCGCGAGGCTCGTACTCCGGCCGATCCGGACCGACGGATGGATAGTCGGTCTGCTGAGCTTCCCAGGTGATGATTCCGTCGCGGACGTAGATCTTCCAGGAACAGGAGCCGGTGCAGTTCACTCCATGCGTCGACCGGACAACCTTGTCGTGGCTCCACCGATCGCGGTAAAAGACGTCGCCGGCCCTACCGCCCTTTCGGAAGGCCACCCGGCCGTCGTCCGATTCCTCCCATCTCGTGAAGAACTTCCCTAGCTTCAAGAGCGCATCCGAGGCCTTGCCATCGACCCCGGCAGCGACCGGAGGATTCATAGGTGGAACCTAACGACTGGTGCTGCAGCGGCGGAAGTGACCAAAGTCCCCTGACTTCGAGTGGTTCGTCTTTACCCAGTGATATCTGAGCTACTTAGCCAGTCGTGACCGCGGTTTGGATTCGCTCAGGCCGCCGACGAGTGTGTATCTTGGTCCGTTGGTGCCGCCCGTCCAGCGGCATTTACGCGCCCCTATAGCTCAGCAGGCAGAGCGTCTCCATGGTAAGGAGAAGGTCTGCGGTTCGATTCCGCATGGGGGCTCGGACTCCGCCTCCGATGCCACCGCGCATCGGCGGAATATGCGGACTAGTAAGGCCGTTGCCCGACCGGGAAAACTGGTAGCGGAGACCACAGCGGGATAGCTCAGGCGGTAGAGCAAGCGGCTCATAATCGCTGTGTCGCGGGTTCGAGTCCCGCTCCCGCTACCGGCAGACGATTACCGACGAAGATTTTGAGGACATGTCATGGCGAAGACCGTCGATGTACGGCCAAAGATCACGCTGGCCTGTACGCAGTGCAAGGAGCGGAACTACATCACCAAGAAAAACCGGCGCAATGATCCGGATCGCCTTGAGCTGAAGAAGTTCTGCCCGCGCTGCAAGACCCATACCGCGCACCGCGAGACCCGCTGACCAGACTGCGCCATCCCGACCCCCCGCTGATCGGGCTCGCACACGGCAGCCGACACCCCGAGGGCAGCTTCGGCATCGAGCGGCTCATGACCGCTGTGGCCGAACAGGCACAGATCACCGCGGTGCCGGCTTACCTGGACCTGGCCGAGCCCGATCTCGGCGCGGCCGTCCGGCAGCTCGCCGAGGCTGGCCATGCCACAGCGGTAGTCGTGCCTCTGCTCTTCACTGAGGCGTATCACGCCACCGTGGACGTCCCGGAGACGGTAGGTGATGTCGCCGGGTCTCTTCGGTTCGAGCTGGTGGTTGCCGAGATCTTGGGTACTGGCGACGACGTCGCACAGCTGCTCCGCCGAAGCATGGCTGAGGCGGGCATTGGAGACGACAGTTCGGTGCTGCTCTTCGCTGTCGGTTCGTCTAAACTGGAAGCCAACGCAGCCGTTTTTGATCTTGCCGCTCGGCTGGCGGCGGGCCGTCGTAGCCCGGTTCGCGCATGCTTCGGCACCTGCGCGCCAGGCGTCGCCGATGTGGTCGGCGGCTTGCCCGAGCCGATCGCGTTAGTGCCGCTCTTTCTTGCCGAGGGCCTGTTGCTTTCACCCGTACGCACTCTCACGGCTCAGCGTGGCTGGCGCATTGCAGAACCGCTGGGCGAGCACGCGGCTGATCTGGTGCGGCAGCGTTATGACAGCGCGTCTGCGAGCATCCGAGTCCGTTAGCGTTGCCCCATGGCCATCACCGAGGCACACGCCGGCCGCTGCTATCCGCCCAACGACCCCTACCAGGTCTCGGCGGCGAAGATCGCCGAGTTTGCGACAGCGTTGGGCGACGACAATCCCCGCTATCGCGGCGACTCACCGATCGCTCCGCCGACGTTTGCCGTGGTCATTGCGGCACAAGCGTGGAACCAGTTGTTCAACGATCCCGAGCTGGAACTGTCGTTGGACCGGATTGTGCACGGTGATCAACGCCTCAGCTTCTCCCGGCCGTTTCGCGCAGGTGACGTGGTGATCGCGACGGTGACCATCGACAAGGTGCGGGTACGCGCAGGTTCGGAGCTTGTGTGGGCCACTGTGGACATGTCAGGCCGCGAGGGTGATCAGATCTGTGCCACGCAGACCACCTTCTACCACGCCCGGGAGGCGCTGGCATGAAAGCCACTGTGGCTGAAGCTGTGGAGGTCGGTACTCAGCTTCCGTCGCTCACCGTTCGTTTCACCAGGCAGCGGCTGGTTCGCTACGCCGGAGCCGCGACTGACTTCAATCCGATCCACTACTCGGAGCATTTCGCCAAGCAGGCTGGCCTGCCGGGTGTCATTGCGCATGGAATGCTCACCATGGGCACCGCACTTCGCATGGTCACCAACTGGGTTGGCGATCCAAGCCGGGTCACCTCCTACTCCGCCAGGTTTCCCAGGCCGGTGGTAATACCTGATGATGCGGACGGCGTCGAGGTGGAGTTCACTGGCAGCGTCTCAGGGATTGAGGGATCGCTGGTGACCGTCAGCATCGAAGCGCGCTGCGGTGGTCAGAAGGTGCTAGGTGCGGCTCGAGCGGAAGTTGACCTCGGCGTCCGGGTCCCGCATCGTGATCATGAAAGCTAGGACCGCTGCGGAGCCGTTAGCTGATCACACGACGCTCCGGGTAGGCGGACCGGCACGTCGGATGATCACTGTTGCGACCGAATCCGAGCTGATCGAGGCGGTTCGAGACCTCGATGCCTCTTCAGAACCGGTACTAGTGCTGGGCGGAGGATCAAATGTCTTGGTCGGCGACCGCGGCTTCGAGGGCACGGTGCTCAAGATCACTACCCGCGGCATTACGGAGGAGATCGCGGCATGCTCCGGTGCGGTGATCACCGTTGCAGCCGGCGAACCGTGGGACCCCCTGGTGCGATACGCCATCGAGCGCGGCTGGAGCGGCCTCGAAGCCATGTCCGGAATTCCCGGCTTGGTGGGTGCGACACCGATTCAAAACGTTGGTGCGTACGGGGCCGATGTCAGCGAGCTGATCTCCACTGTGCGTACCCTCGACCGCTCCACGGGACAGCTCAAGACGCTTTTTCCGATCGA
Organism: Propionibacteriaceae bacterium; assembly: GCA_025923975.1. GTDB lineage: Bacteria > Actinomycetota > Actinomycetes > Propionibacteriales > Propionibacteriaceae > Microlunatus. The sequence goes on along the minus strand of JAICEV010000344.1, from coordinate 808 downwards.
GTGCGGCTTCGGCTACCGAACGTCACGTTTCAAGTCAGACCCAGGACGCTTTGTGGTGCTGTCGGTGAGTTTCCAGCTCCCGTTGGGCTCGATGTCACAACCGATCCGATACCCCGAGCTCGCGCGCGCTTTGGGTGTTGAGGCAGGTCGGCGTGCTCCAGCGGCCGACGTGCGCGAGGCGGTGCTGGCCCTACGGAGCGCTAAGGGCATGGTGCTCTTAGAGGATGATCATGACACCTGGAGCGTCGGGTCGTTCTTCACTAACCCAATCGTGGATCCGGCCACCGCTGAGACGTTGCCGTCCGACGCGCCACGCTTCAGCCAACCTGATGGCATGGTGAAGATCAGTGCCGCCTGGCTCATCGAGCAGGCCGGCTTTGCCAAGGGCTATGGGCATGGCGCCGCTCAGATCTCCGGAAAGCACACGCTCGCAGTGACGAACCGAGGTGGCGCTAGAGCGGCGGATCTGCTCAGCCTGGCACGAGAGATCCGGGCCGGAGTGCGCTCCCGATTTGGCATCGAGTTGGTACCCGAACCAGTCCTCGTAGGGTGTGAGCTGTGAGCTTGGCGCAGTTCGCCGTGTGGGCACCTCGACGCGCTTCAGTCGCGTTGATGATCAAGAAGGTCAGCGAGAGCACGGCAGTCAAGGTTGCCATGGAACGAGACGACGACGGCTGGTGGTACCCGGCTGAGCCGCTGCCGGACAATGGCGTCGGTGAGTTCGACTACGGCTTCGTCCTCGACGAGTCTGACACCGTCCTTCCAGATCCTCGCTCGCGCCGCCAGCCCAATGGTGTGCACGGATGGT
>JAICEV010000343.1 GCA_025923975.1 Propionibacteriaceae bacterium | reverse complement strand
CAACATCTAAGTGCAGTGCATCAGGCAATTACAGACGGCTGCCGCGTCACCGGCTACCACGCCTGGTCCCTCCTGGACAACTTTGAATGGGCCGCAGGGTACACCCAGCGTTGGGGCCTTGTCCGAGTCGACTTCAACACCCTGCAACGCACCCCAAAGAGCTCCGCCTCCTGGTACTCCAGAGTCGCATCGGGCAATCAACTCCCACCGAAGTAGTGGTCCATGGCCCGCGATCTGCTGACTAAAGGATCAGCCGTACCGCCGCTAGGTAGAGCACGATGGACAACAGATCCTGTATGACCGTGGCAAGGGGTCCGGAACCGAAGGCCGGGTCGAACCCCAGGCGGTGGAGCAGGTAGGGGAGGGCCATTGCTACCAATGTGGCGACGGTGCTAGCGGCCAGGACTGCCAGCGACACTGCGGCTGCTAATGGGACGTCATGCCACAGCCACGAGATGGTCGGGAACATGACGGCGGCGAGGATCAGGCCGACGAGTAGTCCGGTGGTGGTCTCGCGGCGCGCCACGTGGCCGATCCCTACGCCAACCGACAGACCGCGGATGGCCAAGGTCTCGGTCTGCGTGCCGACTGCGTCGGCCAGATAGACGATTCCAGGGATGAAGTAGGCGACGGCCAGATTCGCGCTTATCTCGCCCTCGATGCCGGCCAGCAGCGCAGCCGAGATCATGGCACCGATCAGGCCCACGGCAAGCCAGGGCAAGCGATGCCACAGTCGCCGCCTCACCGACTCCTGGCTTGCCGACCGCGCCGAGGCGCTTGATGTCAAGAATCCACCGAGCCGCGCTAGGTCCTCGTCATGTTCCTCCAGCAGAATCGCCGCCAGCCGCTGCGACGGAATCAGTCCTCGAAACCGGTCCTGCTCATCGACCACGGCGAGGCCCGACTCAGCTCGTTGCGCCGCCAGCCAGGCCGCGTGCTCCTGATCAACCCCAGGTGCCACCACCGGCGGCTCTGAATCCATCACCGTTGCGAGTGCAGCTTCGCCAGGGGCCGCCAGCAGCCGCTCGATCGTCACAAGCCCAACCAGCTGCGGCCCAGAACAGACTGCCACTACTCCGGCACTGTCGAATCGGACGCCTCGCATCCGCCTCAAGGTCGAATCCACGGTGTCTTCCGGAGCCGCGATCGGAATCTTCCGGCTTGCGTGGGTCGCAGCAGAGCCGAGCCGTTGGTCCAAGGGCCTCTCGACGGCCAATGAAGAGCTGGGGATTTCGGCGCTATTCACGCAGTCCATTGGACTGCAGCGAGTCGAGTGTTGCTAGGGCATATGGACCCATGACCAGTCTGCGCTCGACCTAGGCCACGACCACGATCCTTGTCTGTCCGTCGACGCCCTGCGGGGCTAGTCTCATCGTCATGACCGGGTCAAGCAGTGAGGCGGGCCAGCCTGCTACGGCAACCTCAGTGCCTGGCCTTGTGCCGATCGAGGAGTTGCTTGCGCAGCTGGTGGACAGGGCGCATGAGGTGATTGGTGCCCAAGAGCGGCTACGACGCCTGCTCGACGCTAATCAGGTGATCGTCGGTGAACTCTCACTGCCCATGGTGTTACGTCGCATCGTCGAGGCTGCTCGAGACCTGGTTGGGACAGAATACTGTGCGCTTGGCGTCATAGGCGCCGACGGCCTTCTCGAGCAGTTCGTGCATGTAGGAATGGACGAGGCGACTGTGCATGCCATCGGTGAGTTGCCCAAGGGTCGCGGTGTCCTTGGCGCGCTGATCGAGACCCCCGAGCCGATCCGGCTGCGCAGGATATCCGACGATGAGCGCTCTTCGGGGTTCCCGCCGGGTCATCCGGAGATGACCAGTTTCCTTGGTGTGCCCATCAGGTCGCGGGATGCGGTCTACGGCAACCTTTATCTCACCAATCACCGTGAGGGTTCTTTCAGCGCCGAGGATGAGGCGCTGGTCGGTGCCCTGGCGGCGACCGCGGGTTCAGCAATCGAGAACGCGCGGCTCTATGGCGAGGCTCGGCACCGGCAGCAATGGTTGCTCGCCTCCGCAGAAATCACAGCAGCCTTGCTTAATCCAACGCAGGAGCGAGCGCCTTTGCAGCTCATCGCCGACAGTGTCTTGCGCCTAGCGGACGCCGATGTCGCGATCTTGGTTCTGCCTGCCGACGCGCGAGATTTCTTGGACGTCGTCGTTGCCGCGGGCGAGGCTGCGGACCAGCTGACAGGTATGAGCTACCCACGGGCTAAGAGTCTGGTCGAGCTGGCTTTGCAGACCGGCCGCGGGGTTCGGGTGGGTCGGCTTGAGGACCACCACGACCTCGGCGTTCACCTCCGCGAGGTTGTCAGGGTCAGCGCCGTCATGGCCGTTCCCATGCTGGGCAAGAGCGGCCCGCACGGGGCGATCGTCGTCGGACGCAGGCCAGGCCGCCACCCGTTCGGGTCGGCCGACCTCGAGATGGCTGAAACCTTCGCCAATCAGGCCGCTGTGGCCCAGGAGCTGGCAGCCGCGCGGGTGGATCAACAGCGGCTGACTCTCCTTGAGGACCGGGATCGCATCGCCCGCGACCTACATGATCACGTGATCCAACGGCTCTTCGCCGCCGGTCTCATCGTGCAGAGCGTAGCGACAGGTCAAGGCGATTTCGGAGCCGCGCAGCGGTTGAGCCACGTGGTGGCGGAGCTCGACGACACCATCAAGCAGATCCGCACGTCGATCTTCCATCTCCGCGGTGCCTCTATGACAGGGCCAGGGCTACGCTCCGCTCTTCTCACCGTGATCGCGCAAATTGAACCTGCTTTGGGTTTTTCGCCAACGGTGCAGTTCCGCGGGCCGGTCGATACCGTCACCTCAGCACCACTCGTTGCCGAGGCCGAGGCCGTCGTACGCGAAGCATTGACCAACGTCGCTAGACACGCGGGCGCCACAGCCGCTTCATTGCTGGTCAGTGTCACCAAGGATCAGCTCATCATCGAGGTGATCGATAACGGCATCGGGCCCGGCGAGGCAACCCGACGAAGTGGTCTGGACAATCTGGAACGGCGCGCCGCGGACCTCGCCGGTAGCCTCACAGTTGAAGCCGCATCAGAGGGAGGAACCCACCTGCGATGGACAGTCCCGCTGAATCTGTGAAAGGTCCCATCCGGGTCTTCCTTCTTGACGACCACGAGGTCGTGCGAAGAGGGCTGACTGACCTGGTGAACGCCACGTCTGATCTAGTTGTCGTCGGCGAAGCCGGAACCGCAGATGAAGCTCTGCGTCGTATCCCCGCTGTCAAGCCGGACGTCGCCATCTTGGATGCCCGACTCCCCGACGGCAGCGGCATCGACGTTTGCAGAGAAATCCGTTCCTTGTGCCCCGAGACCCGATGCCTGGTCCTCACCTCGTACGACGACGATGAAGCGCTCTTCGCTGCCGTGATGGCCGGCGCCTCGGGATACCTGTTGAAGCAGATCGGCGGATCCTCTCTGACCGATGCGATCCGCCACGTGGCTGCCGGCCGGTCACTGCTCGATACCGCGGTCACCGGCAAATTGCTGGAGCGACTTCGGAATCCCTCCAGCCCAGATCCACGACTATCCGCGTTGACAGAACGCGAGCTCGACATCCTCGACCTGATCGCTGACGGGCTGACCAACCGGCAAATCGCAGAGCATCTCTTCCTGGCAGAAAAGACGGTCAAGAACTACGTCTCGGGGCTGCTCACCAAGCTGGATATGGAGCGGCGCACTCAGGCGGCGGTCTACGGGGCGCAGGTTCGACAAGCAAAGCAGGGACGCGACAGAACGTGACCCTGCTCCCACCCGAATGGGCCCAACGGCCCTAATCGGCACATCCGGCGGCGGCGAAGATTGCTGCCGTGGACACGATCGAAGCGGCTCGTGACGCGGTAGTGGTCGGTGTTGATGACACATCTCTGTCCCGATCCGCCGTGCTATGGGCGGCTGAGGAGGCGCGGCTGCGACGTCTCCACTTGCTGATCGTTCACGTGGCGGCAAAAGGTGGCGAGGGGCCGGATCGCGATAAGGCTCTGACACGTGAGCTCCTGTTAAACGGCTGTGCGGAGGCGGCGTCGCGCCGCGAGCCGACGGTCATCGTGGGAACGTTGCTGCTACACGGTGACGCCGGCGAATGGCTGCTTGATATCACCCGATCCGCCGCCATGCTGGTCGTCGGCAGTGAGCCTGGCGGACCCTTGTCGAGACGCAGGTTCGATGGTCTCACCCAGCGCCTGACCTCGCGCGGGCTTTGCGATGTGGTCACCGTTAGCCGTACGCCAAAGATCGACAAGACGGGCCT